>CAKQMM010000074.1 GCA_934254755.1 uncultured Clostridia bacterium | reverse complement strand
CGGCATGATGCTTACTTTTAGTTTGCCGGGTGACAAAAACTACGTCGAACTCCAAAAACCCGTAAAGGTAAGCGACCTTAAAACCGTTGCGTCGTTTATATCCGTTCCTTCGGAAGAGACGTGGGCGAAAAGTCAGGTTGACTTCGAAAGCCTTATCTGCGAGATAATCGAAGTAGACGACGACGGCAACGAAAAACAAAACCCCAAAAAGGTTTACCTTAAATATCACTCGGGCGCGGGGTTTTCAAGTGCGCTCGCGTCAAAGCTCGACGGAGTCGGAGCGGCGGAAGTTTCCGCTTACTTAACCGCAAAATCGAGTTACTATGAAGGCGAAGAGTTAAAAGAACAAAACTATTATGCTTACGCTAACGACGGCAAGACTTATAACGGCCGCGACGGGGCGGTTTCCGAAGCCCCCGGCACGCCGCGCGCGCTTGACGGCGGAGTCGTAGGGATATCCTGCATCACGCAAGGCTCGTCGAAAGACGTTCGCACCCCTTTCGTTTTCAGATATTTCGAAGAAAACAGAACGGACGCAAACGGCGCGTATGTCTATTCTTACGCGGTTGCGGATACCGTTAAAGACAGCGGCTATCAAAAAATCCGCGCGTTCAGCGATTCGCGTAACTATAAAGACGCGTATCCGAACCTTTCCGACGAAGACGCCGTTAAAAAAGGCTTCGCCACCTCGAAAGGTTCGGTCGATAACGGCATTAAGTTCCCCGGATTCGGCGCGGATACGAAAGTTAAAGTGAGAATGTATATCAACGCGTTCTCGGGCGGTTCGACTTCGGCGCAGATAATGCTTTTTAACGTCGCCGAAAAAGATGCTTTCAATCACGTCAACATAAAGACCGATTACGACGGCGTTATGGGTTCAGACTTCGTTATGCCCGACTTTGACTTCGTTGAAAGAAAGACCAACGTTACAAGCGGCAAATATTCCGAAAGTTTTACCACCGTCACCAAAAAAGCGACCGATTGCGGCGAAAATCTTTTCGCGATAAAAATAACGCCTGCCGCGGACGGCGGCGAAACCAAGACGGACATGACCGTCGCGGACGGAAAATTCACCCCCGACGAAGCGCGCCAATACGGTTTAGTTTATAAATACGGCGGATACCAGCAGGCAACCCGCATAACCGTTTCGGAAACGCTTAAAGCCCCCGCGATAACGGGCGTCACCCGCCCCGCTTCCACGGCGGAAACATTCGTCGCGGACTACGTTGTAGCGGCGGAAGCGGAATCTTCTATATATCGCGACGGCGCGGTGTTACCCGATATAGACGTTACCCTTTTAAAACACGACGGCACCGATTATAACACCGTTTTAAAAACGCTTAATATCGGCGACGCCGTAAACTTCAAACAGTTGTCTCTAACTGATCCCGCAACTTACGGCTTAGGAAAGTACAGGGTTAAATACAGCTTTACCGACGTTTTAGGCAGAACCGCCGTTCAGAACGTTGACTTCGACTATAACGCGGATAACCGTAGTTACGCCTACCTTTTAAACGGCGTCGAAGGCGAAGCGGAACCGTACTACTACGGACTTGAAGGAAGTTTAACCGTCAGCGCGAGCGACGTTTACTGCTACGATATTTTAGCGGGTGCGAACTTTGCGACCCCGGTTGTCACCATAACAGACGAAGCGGGCGACGTTTACGCTTTATCTTCCGAATTGAGTTTTGAAAACTATCTTTCGGAAAGAAAGAACTTAAATAAGGCGGTTTTCGGCAAATACGTCATTAAATACGCGTTTAATAACTCAGACCCCGTTTTCACAAAAAGCGTTATAAGGGAAGTAAACGTTATAGACTGCGTTGCTCCCGTAATATCCCCCGCGACCGAAAGCTACGTTTACGGCGCGAAGGTCGATAAAGAAAAGACCAAAACCAAAGACACCGTTTACTTTACGGCGATTAAGGGAAGCGAACTTGTTTTCGAAAACATCGTCGCATACGATAACGTCGGCGAAAAGTACGACTTAACGAACGATATTAAACTTACCGTCTTTAAACCGGACGGACAAAAAGACGAAGCGGTTACCTACGACCCGCAAAACTTCAAGTACACCGTTATAGACGCGGGCGAATATATTTTCCGCTTTACCGTTAAGGACAGCGTTACGCTTACGGGCGGCGTTCAACGGGATAACCTTGAAGCGGTCCTCGTATACGTCGTTGACGTGTCCGAAAACTTCTACACCGTAAAACTTTTAAGCGAGTACGGCGTTAAAGACACCGCAACTTCCTTTAAAGTGGCGGACTTCACCGTGACGGACTTCTACGGCACCCCCGCAAACGCAAACAAAACGGTTAAAGCGTTTGACGAGAACGGCGAAGAAGTGTGGACGGCGGGGGTCGGCGAAGTTAAAAACTTTACCGGCGCAGGCGTTTATACCATTAAACACGTCGCTACCGTCGGCGGGCAAACCGCGGGCGAAATCGACGTCAAAGTCGAAATAGTCGATAAAACGAAACCCGTAATAGTCGTTAAAGGCGATATTTATAAAAAGACCGTCGTCGGAAGAGAAATAACCGTCGTTGAAGCGGGCGCAACCGACAACGCGGGCATCAAATCGCTTGTAACCGACGTTACGCTTAACGGCAACATCATAAACGTTTACGGCGGCAAGTTCACCCCGATATCGGCGGGCGAATACGTCGTAAAAATCACCGCGACCGACGTAAACGACAACGTTTCCGTTTACGAATACGTAATAACGGTCGAACAGGATAAAGTCGGCGGATTTGCTAACTTTATGAACCGCTTCGGCTTAGTATTCGCGATAGTGTTCGGCGTTTTGGCGGCGGGCGGCGCGGCGGCGTTCGTGCTTCTTAAAAAAAACAAACTTGTAAAAAAGCAAGATAAAGGAGAATAAAAGATGAAAATGAAGAAAAAATTGGTAAGCTTAGCTCTTGCCGCAACGCTCGGTTTATCCGTGTCCGCTTTGGCGGCGTGCGGATTTACCCAGCAGGAAGCGGACGATCCGACCGTTACACACTTATACGTAGGCGTATTCAACGGCGGTTTCGGTACCGATTCGTGGGACGATATGGGTAAGCGTTTCGAAACGATTTTTAAAGACGTTTCTTTTGAAGACGGCAAGACGGGCGTAAAAGTTCACGTTCTTCCTAAAAAAGACCAATACGGCGAATCCGCGGTTCTTGCAAAAATCGCGACTAACCAGGAAGATATGTACTATATCAACCCCAACCTTCGCAGCTTCATCAACAACGACACCATTATGGACGTTGACGACGTCGTTAAAAACACTTACGACTTCGACCCGCTCGCAAGCAAAGTTTACGGCTCCGAGTTCGGCGATACGGCGACCATCGAAGGAAAGTTTGCAAACGAAGAGATTAAAAACTTCACCTTGCAACTCGATCCCGATACGAACAAAAAATATTACGGCGTTCCCGTTTACGTATCTACAAACTCCATGATTTACGACGTTAACCTTTGGGAAGAGAAGAAATTCTACTTCACGAGGGCTTACGAAGAGGGCAAAACCGATTCCGTAAGCGGTAAAATCAAAGTAAACGCTAAGACCACCGCTGACGACAGCGCTTGGTGGACGGGCGGCCTTGACGGCGAAGCCGAAAAATCTTGGGGACAGGACGGCGTTAAGGGGACTTTCGACGACGGTCTTCCGTACGACTTCCAGGACTTCAAGGTTATGATCGATAAAATCGCGGGCGAAGGCTGCATACCCTTTACTTATTCGGGCGCAAACGCAGTTTACGTAAGAGAATTTTTAGTTCAGATGTATGCAAACTACGAAGGCGCGAAAGACTTCATGCTTAACCTTACCTTCGGCGGCGATTATGCTCCCGGCGGCGTAACGGACAGTGAAGGCACCCTTATCAACTACGATACCGGTTATAAAGTGGCTAACCAGCGCGGCAGACTTAAAACTTTGGAATTCTGCCACTGGATGGTTCACGGTTCCGATACGCTCGGCGGCTGGTTCCGTAAAGGCGACGCGTTCAACGGCGGCTCCCATACCGACACGCAGGCTCACTTCGTAGGCTCCTGCGACGAAGACGCAGGTCAAAGACAGGCGATTTTAATCGAAGGTAACTGGTGGGAACACGAAGCGCAGGCTAAGATAACCGAAATGGAATCTCTCGGCTTCCCCAACAGAAGATACGGCGTTATGACCTTCCCCATTATGGACGAATACGACGACAGGGCGGTAAGCGAAAACCCGCAGAAGATACTTTACAGTATTCAGGCTTACTCTTACGCGATAATCGCTAAGAAAGCGACCGCAGGCGTGGCGCGCGCGGCTAAACTTTTCCTTGCGTACACCACCAACAACTATAACCTCGGTTACTACACCGCGATTTCGGGCGCAACCCGTCCGTTCAAGTACACCATCGATAAATCGAGCGATTTGTACAAGAACATGTCTTACTACAAAAAGGCTAACTGGGATTTATACGAAGGCGTTATGAACGGCACGACCGACCTTGTTTACACCCGCGGCACCGGTAAAATTTCTTTCGGTTCGGGCGAAACCATCTTATCTAAACTCGGCTTCCAGCACAATAACTACGCCGAACCCTTACAAGCCTTCTACAACCACGAAGAGCTTACCGCGCTTCAATATCAGCAGGATATTTACGACGCGCTCAAAAACAGTTGGGACAGCACTTATAAATCGCTTCTTAACCAGTAAGCGGCAGGCTTGATACTCTCTGCATGCGGGCAGTCTTTGCCCGCTTGCGGAACATATTAACCGAACGAATTTGCGCAAAACCGCAAAAACCGGTCGGTTGCTTACAGACCAGGGGAAATATGTCTAAAAACGAAAAAATACTTGCGGCGGGCGTAGTCAAAAAAAGTCCGCTTGAAAAATTAAAAGAAAAAGCCGAGCGCGTGTGGCGGGAAGTGAAGTGGTTCTTTTACAACATATCGTCGAGCGTTCACGCCTTTTTCAGAAAGAAGTTCGGAACGAGACAAAAGTCGATGAAAAGCGGCAACAGAAGCGCGTTTATATTCGCGCATCTGCTCGTTTTATATCCCTTTTTGCAGTTTTTGATTTTCTACGTAGTGGTAAACTTTAACTCGGTAATACTGTCGCTGCAAACTTACGACTTGACGAAGTCTAAGTTCTTCTTCGCGGACAATCTGTTCATCAACTTTAAAAACGTATTCAGAGATTTGTTCACGGACACGAATATGATTTACTGCGTAAGGAACTCTTTTATATCTTACGGCGTGGGTTTGGTAATCGGTTTCCCGCTTAACTTAACCTTTGCATACGTAATCTATAAAAAAGTGCCGTGTTCGGGATTCTTTCAGATAGTTTTGTTCCTTCCGCAGATACTTTCAAGCATAGTTATGTCGATGATGTTCGAACTTTTCATTCGCGACGCCGTCCCCTTCGTGCTTGAAAAATGGTTCGGCTTGCACGACGTATTCCTGCTCGGCGAACATAAAGCCTTCGGAACAATGCTTTTCTACTCGCTGTGGGCAGGCTTCGGAAGCGCACTGATACTGTATTCGGGCGCGATGAGCCGTATACCCGACTCGATTATCGAGTACGGCGAACTCGAAGGCATAAGTTTATGGGCGGAATTCTGGTACGTATGTTTGCCGATGATATTCTCGACGATAACCATATTCTTAGTTACCGGCGTTGCGGGTATATTCTCGAACCAACTTGCGCTTTATAACTTCTACGGCGCAGACGCATTCCCCGTGGCAAGAACGCTCGGATATCATTTCTTCGTACTCGTTTTGGGTGAAAACCCCGACTACGTAAAATACCCCTACGCTTCGGCGGCGGGTCTGGTATTCTCGCTCGTTGCAACTCCCGTTACCTTGCTAGCAAGATATTTGCTTGAAAAGTACGGACCGAACGTAGAGTTTTAAGGGGGCGAGTTATGAAAAGAAACAGAATAAAAAAACCCTTTTACAAGCAAGCGTTTCCGATGATAGTGTTCGTATTTTTAATACTGTACACTATATCGTTCCTTCTTCCGCTCGGATGGTCGTTTTTAACTTCGCTTAAAACGACGAGCGACTTCGACGTGAACAGACTGGGGCTTCCGCTATACATATTCAACAACAATCCGGTTTTAGAAAAATACGCAAAACTTCCGACCTATAACGGGAAAAGCAATATATTCGCGAACTATTTAAGAAGTTTCGGATACATGCAGGAAGAAATGTTCCTGTTCGGCAAAAAGTACAAGGTCGATATC
>CAKQMM010000073.1 GCA_934254755.1 uncultured Clostridia bacterium | reverse complement strand
ATACAACGTTGAAAACGGCGGCGTTAAAGAGTTTGACGGCTGGGAAGTAAACGGCAAGGTTGTAAATTCGTTCGTAATTAAAAAAGATACGGTTGCGCACGCGGTTTTCGATACCGATAACTATAGCGGCAACGTAATAGCGCTCGGCAAATATCCGCAAAAAGTAGTAAGCGATTTTAACGTTATAGAAGCCCTTAACAAACTTACCGAACCGCAAGCGAACGGCTACTATTTGTTGAACGGCGTTGAATACGCTAAGCAAGAGTTCGTTGCGGGAAGCATGACGAGATACAACAAGTCGAGCGACGGTTCCGTCACCTTTAAGGCGGGCGAAACCTATTGGTTTAAAGTCGAACCCGTTTATTGGAAGTACGACGCAGGCAGGTATACCACGACGACGGTTATCGACAATATGGCGTTTACCGGCGACACGTTCAAAAGCGGCTTAAACGACGGTTATTACGCATGGTGTAACGAGCAGGGTTATAACGCCGAAGTAAGGGATAACGACTACAAGTTTTCGTCTATCCGCTACTATTTAAACGAAATTTTTTATAAAAACAACCTGACCGCCGCCGAACAATCGGTGCTTCGGGATAAAACGGTCAGCAATAACGTTAAAAGCTACGACGGCTCAGCTTTGGAGTACACCTATAACGACGTAGCCGATAAAATTTACCTTTGGGATAGGGACGAATATTTCCAGAATCACACGGGCACGGCGGAAGCGAGATACATAAATTGCACCGACTATGCGCTTGCGCGCGGTTGCGCCCCCGATGTTGAGGGCACGCAAGGGAACGGCAAACGCTTCACCACCACTTTCTGGTTCTACAACCCCGTTAAATATAATAACGAGAACAGGTACGACGATAACGAAGTAAAGGTTTCCGACCTTCTCGACGAGAGCAGAAACGCAAGGACTTTATCGTTCGGTTTGCGCCCGTGCATAAGCGTTAAACAGGCGGCGAATAAATCGGGCGAAGCGATTCGCGTTACCTTTAACACGAACGGCGGAACGCTTAAAACGAGCGGCGGAAAAGACGTAAATTCGGCGGCTTTTATCGCCGGCAAGACTTACGACTTTAACGCGCTTTACGTTCCCGAAAAAGACGATTATCGTTTCGACGGTTGGTATTCGGACGAAGCGTTGACCAAAAAGGCGAACGCCTTTAACGAAAACGCGACCGTATACGCAAAATATAAACCCGCAATTTATAGCATAAGTTACGAATTAAACGGCGGTTACTTCCGCAATTCAAGCGATAAAATCGAAGAATTTACGTCTAAAAACGTCGTCACTTTCTCAGAACCTAAAAAAGATAAAACGAATTCTTATACCTATACGTTCGACGGCTGGTATTTAGAGTCTGATTTCCAGACAAAAGTAACCACTTCCGAAGGGCTTAAAAAAGATATAACGCTGCATGCAAAGTGGATAGAAAACGGTGTTTACTTAAACATCGAATATAAATTCACTAACCGCGATTTAAACGGCGGCGCAAAGATGCCGGAAGGCGAATATCCGACTAAGTTTTTGTATTACGGCGAAAAGGTTCAGCTTCCCGTTCCGACGAGAGACGGTTATGCGTTTATCGGCTGGGACACCACCGATAAAGACAATAATAAGTTAAGAGGGATAACCGAACTTGACGCCACTAAGTTTAAAACGACGGTTACTTTAACCGCATGGTTCGAGCCTGCTTACACGCTTACATGGGATTTAAACGGCGGTACGCTTGAAAACGAATCTGAACTTCCTAAACTTCTACACTACAAATGCACGCCGATAGATTTCAGCAAATACACCCCGCAACGCGAAGGATATCAATTCGTATACTGGTCTGTTTCAGGCTACGGCTATTATGGCGGAAGCGCGTCTAAAACTACGCTTGAATTCAACAATTATTCAACGAGCGTAAGCGACGCGACCGCAACCGCTATGTACGTAAAAGCCGGTGCTTTAACCGTAAACGCAATGGGCGGAACTTTTGACGGCGGAAGCGAAACCATAGCTATCGAGATAGGCAATTTAACAAAGGACGTAACCTTTAAAATTCCTGAAAAAGAGGGTGCAACCTTGATAGGTTGGTCTAAATATCCCAAATGTGAAACTAAGTTTGCTTACGAAGATTTTTACGGTGTTCACTATTATTTCGAGATAAACGGAAACGAGACCGTATTCAATCAGAAACTGTTGTTTGACAATAATTCGGAATTGTTGACCGATACGATTTACGCAATTTGGGATAAGGTAAAAATTACCTTCGTTACGAACGCCGACGGGGTAACGAAAGCCCCCGTTACCGCCGATTATAACGTGTCTTTCGATTTAACCGGCGAAGATTATATTCTTGAAAATCATAACGATAAAAAGTTCGGCGGTTGGTTCCTTGACGAGGAGTTTTCAAACGCGTGCAATGCAAGCTGCCGCTTTACCGCCGACACGACCGTTTATGCTAAATGGCTTGAAAAATTAACTATTACGATTGTGTACAGCGACGGCGATCAAAAGGTTTATAATCTGTATGAAGGCGAAATGCTTCGCGATTACGGCTTTAAGCTCGGCAACAAAGATAAGGTGTATATCGATTCCGATTATACGAAGGAATTGTACGGGTCGTTAGGAGTGCAAAAACTCACTAAAGACGCTACGTACTACGTTAAAAAAGGCTAAAACGACTAAACCTTATAAAACCCCGCCGAAAAGCGGGGTTTTACTTTTAGCGGCGGGAAAAACGCGGGCGCTTTTAAAGCCGCGCATATTTAACGTAGGGAAGGGGCTTCTAATTCCGCTACAAATATATTCCGGCTCCCCGAACTAACGTGAAGGGTCTCGTGGAAACGAATATGTTGGGTTTTTAATTATTTTGCGGGTGTTATTTACAATTTTGTAAATTAGTCGGTCAATTTCGGCAAATTTATTGTAAAGCGCATAAGTTTATGGTATAATTACACAAATATCTTTTAAAGGTATAAAAGGTATAAGGAGATACTTATGGAATTACTTGAAAAATCTACCGATTTAAGAAAACAAACCGATAAACTTTTCGCGCTCGATAACGAAGTCGTCAAATACAGGTCTTTCACCGACGAAATGAACAAATTCGTCACCGAAAACCAGCTTAAGGACGCGGAACTTTTTAAAAATATAATCAATCAATTTCGCTCGAACGTCGATGACGACGATAAGGGTTGGAGGTGCGAATATTTCGGCAAAATAATGCGCGGCGGCGCGCTTACTTACGCCTACACCAAAGATAAGGCTTTATATCGCGTTTTAGAAGAAGCGGTTAAAGATATGCTCACCACGCAGGATAACCTCGGCAGATTCTCGACTTACTCTGTCGAAGCGGAATTCGACGGCTGGGACTTGTGGGGCAGAAAATACGTAATGCTCGGGCTTATTTATTTTTACGATATCTGCAACAAAAAAACGCTTAAAGAAAAGATTCTGAAAGCCCTTAAAAAGCACGCGGACTATATAGTCAAGCACGTAGGTCCCGGCAAAAACCAAAAAGAAATTACCGTTTGCACCAATTACTGGGACGGACTTAACAGCTGCTCTATATTAGAGCCGTTTATGCGTTTATATTATCTGACGAACGAAAAACGCTACCTTGATTTTGCGGCGTATATCGTTAAAACGGGCTTTACCGCTCACCAGAACTTAATCGACCTTGCAATTAAAAAGTCGCCTTATCCGTATCAGTATTCCGTCGATAAAGCGTACGAAATGATGAGTTGCTTCCAAGGGCTTTTAGAGTACGCTAAAACCGTTAAAAACGACGAGTATATAAAAGCGGTTATAAACTTCGTAGATATGGTAAAAGAAACCGAAATAACCGTTATCGGCGGGGGCGGCACGAAGTTCGAGCAGTTCGATAATTCCGTTAAAAACGAAACCAAAAAGACCGATTACCCGGGGCTTGAAACCTGCGTTACGGCAACGTGGATGAACTTCTGCTATCAGCTTTTGCTTTATACGGGAGAGAGCAAATACGCCGATTATATCGAAGAAGCGGCTTTGAACGGAATGTTCGGCGCGGTCAACACCGAAAAGAACAAAAAGGTTTTTAGTTACGACTGGAAAACGAAAGAATGTACGGCTCTTCCCTACGACGGTATTTTTATCCCGTTCGACAGTTACAGCCCCCTTATCATGAAACGCCGCGCGATAGCTACCGGCGGGTTTAGAGTAATGGCGAACAACACCTTTTACGGATGCTGCGCCGCTATAGGCGCGCTCGGAACTTCTCTTGCCGCGCTTTACGGCGTGCTTAAAACAGCCGACGGTTACGTAATAAACCTTTACGATAAAGGCGCGCTTAAACTCACCGCGCCGTCGGGGCAGGAATTTTCTATAAAAATCGACGGGGACGCGTTTACGGGGAGCGGCAAAATCAAACTTATTTTCGCTATCGAAAAGGGCGAACAACTTAAATTTAAGTTGAGAATTCCCGAATGGTCGAAAAAGACCGACGTTATGTTCAACGGTCAAAGCTACGCGGGCGTCGAGGCGGGAAGTTATTTTGACGTAGACGAATTCGTCGAGAATAAAGACGTTTTGGAAATTCACCTTGACAACAGGTGCAGGGCGATACAGAAAGACGGCAAAGTCGCGCTTAAAAAGGGCGCGGTGGTGCTTGCGCGCGACGAAAGATATCTCGACGGGTTTGAAAAAACGCCCGAAATTAAAATCGAGCCGAACGGCACCGTTAAACTGAAAGCCGTTAAAACGGGTAAATTCAAAGCGCAGGGCGAATTCCTTGTTCCCCTTAAAAAGGGCGGAACGATTACCGTCTGCGATTACGCTTCCGCGGGTAAAGATTGGGATAACAACGATAAAAACCGAGTAACGGTCTGGATGTAAAATGTGGTTTTTAAAATTCCTCGTTTACTTTATGTTCGGTTCGGTGGCGGGCTACTTTATAGAGTTCGTCTATCGTAGCGTTAAGAACAAAAAATTTATAAACCCCGGCTTTTTAAACGGGTGTTGTCTGCCGATTTACGGCTTCGGCGCGGCTATTTGTCAGCTTATTTACGCAATACCCGTAACGTTTACCGAAGTTTATTTTTTAAAGCTTCTGATACGCGGCGCGATAACGGCGGTGTTTGCGACGATTTTCGAGCTTGTGGGCGGGTTCGTCATGGAAAAGGCAATGCACACCCGCTTGTGGGACTATTCGCGCGAAAAGTTGAATTTTAAAGGGTATATTTGTTTAAAATTCAGCATATATTGGCTGATACTCGCAATGCTTTACGATTTTTGTATTGCGGGAGCGTTTTCACGCGCGGCAAGTTATATTATCGGCGCGCCCGTTTTTTCGCTTTTATTAGGCGTTACTTACGGAATTTTTGCGGTAGACTTGTCCACGACCATGCGCTTAGGCGTTAAAATCAGAGAATATTCGGTTAAAATTAAACAAATCGTCAACTTCGACAGGCTTAAAGAGCAAGCTAAAAAATACTCGAAAGAGCGGCTCGGCAAGCGCGGTTGGATTCACTTTTTGTTTCGCGGTTCGGTCAACAGGTTTATAAACGAATCTGAAAAACTTCCGCTTGACGGCGAAAAGCGGGCGGAAACAGTTCCCGTAAAAGAGTCGGAAAGCGGCAGTGAAACCGAACTTGAAAACGGCGGAAAATAAGGCATAGTAATAATGAAAAGAAAAAAACGCAAATTTATCCGCATACCCGATTGGGAATTTTTCCGCGGGGTTGCGAACGATATAATAAGCCGCGGCAGATATTATATGCTGAACGGCTTTATCGCGCACTCGAATGTGAGCGTATACATGCACTCGCTTAAAGTTGCCGCGCTCAGCTACTATATCGCCGTTAAAAGCGGGGTTAAATGCGACTTAAAGTCGCTCATAACAGGCGCGCTTTTGCACGATTATTACCTTTACGACTGGCACGACAATAAGCCTTTCACTTTCCACGGTTTAAAGCATCATAAAATCGCGCTTAAAAACGCCATGGAAGATTATGAACTTACAAAAACCGCCCAAAACGTAATTTACACGCACATGTTTCCGCTTACTTTCTGGACGATTCCGTGGAAAATCGAAGCGCGCATCGTTATGCGAGCGGACAAAATCGTTTCCATGCGGGAAACTTTAAAGCGCGACCCGGAGCCGAAATTCGCTTAATTTGTATAAAGCAAAACCCCCGATAATGAAGTGACCCCAAAAGTTTAGACAAAATTAAATATTAAATGTTTTGTGAGTGAGTTCGGTATTGCACCGGACTC
>CAKQMM010000072.1 GCA_934254755.1 uncultured Clostridia bacterium | reverse complement strand
CTTTGACGAGTTTAAAGTCTTCGCGGCTTGCCCTTATCCAGGTGGTTATCTCGGGGAAGCGAAGTCCTAAAGCCCGGCACTCTTCAACGGCCTTTCTGTCCTTTTCGCTATACACGAAAAACTCGGTCTGGCGGATAATGCCGTAAGGTCCGCCGAGTTTACTCATAAGTTTATATAAATCGACGATTTGTTTTACAGTGTACGGCTCAACCGATTGTTGCCCGTCGCGAAAAGACGTGTCCGTTATCCATATATCTTTCGGCATCCCGATAGGCACGCGCCTGTGGTTGAACGCTATGCGCGGCACGTCGGTGTAAGGATAAACGTCGCGATACAAGTTGGGATCTTTTACGTCCTGCAAGGAATATTTATAACTTTTTTGCTCTAATAAGTTGGTTTTCGAAGAAATCTCTAACAATGAAGTCAACCTCCTTGGATTATTGTATACAATTATACATAAATGCGTTAATTGTGTCAAACATTTTTTTAAGTATTTTTTAATTAGCGGTTAGCGGTCAGACTGCGCCCGCCCTTGTTATAGGGAGTAATGATTTAAACGCATTTCAATCATTGGGGGATTGACTGGTTAAAAATATAATAAACCTTATCAAAAGCCCACCTTGTGTAAAGGTGGGTGGCACGGCGTAGCCGTGACGGAAGGATTGGCTTATTTTATATAAACGTTATCCACATAAAAAACGGCAAACTAAAACCCCGCCGCGGCGGGGTTTTAGTTTAATTTATACACGCTTTTGCGCTATTATTTATTGGTATATTTTGAGATGCCCAGTATTCCTGAACTGTCAACGTCCGTTTTACCGTCGCTTGTGGTAGAACTTACGTCGGAGTCGCGATAAACAAATTGATTAGCGTCCGCTTTCAGTATAAGGCGCTTCTTGATATAAAAAGTATGGTAAGAATCGGTATAAGTTGACAACATAAAGTAACGCCCGTCGTCGTCTTTACCGATGACGAATTCTTCGTCTTCGCCCATAACGTTCATAACGCCTTCATAAACGATTCCGGTTTCGCCGCTATTTTCTGCTTTTTTAATTTCTTTTATCTTTAAATTGCCGTAAGTTGCGCCCGATTTAACTTCGTCGAGTTTAACGTTTTCGGCGTAGTTATAGTCCGCCTTGATAAGGCACAATCTGGTGATAACGCCTTTTTCATATTTGTTTACTTCCGTTTGCAAAGTTTCGGTTTTTTCACCGCTATAAACGCCCGAAAAGTATATGCTTAAATAATCGTCGCTCTTTTTATAAGAGTGCCGAACCGACCACGTGTTCCATTTACCCGAAAAAACTGAGCTTTTGGTTTTAATAAATCTTTCAGGCGTGATAGACAAGCCGTAATAAGGCAGTTTAAAATAAACTTTGTTTACTTTGCCGTCTTCGGTCTTGTCGTATACGGTAAGAGTTTTCGCCTTTTTATCGAAATTAGCGTATAAGGCTTCGGTTGCGTCGGCGTCGACTAAATCGTAAACGGCGTTTTCCTTTGATTTTGTCGGGTTACCCGTCATTACGCTTGCCACCTGCCATTCGCCTTCAAGGGCGTTTGAACTGCCGAGAGAAAGTATTACGAGCGTAACGCCTATCCCTACGACGATAGCCGCAAGAACGATGAGAATCACGTTTCTTACGGTATGCTTCTTTTTTGCTTGTTCTGCCATAATTTTATCTCCTTTTATTTTTAAAAAAGTTTTTGTATTTTTCGTGAACGATTATAATTTTCCGAGTTTACTTTGTCAAATTATTTTCTATGCTGTAATTTAAAATTTACGTCAACTTAAATAAAGCAAATTGCAACGACGAGGAGGAGCAATCAATTATGAGTAGAATTTTTGCCGAATTAAAATTGCGTTTAGGCGAGGCAAACACCCGAAGCCGTACTTATCCGTACGGCAAGCGGCGTTTAACGACGTATAAACAGTCTTTAAGTAAACTTAGATAATGCAAATTGCAACGACGAGGAGGAGTAATTGATTATGAGTCAGCGGTTTTGGGAATTAGCGCCGTTTTAGGCAAGGCAGTTGCCCGACGCTGTACTTTTTGTACCGCAAGCGACAACTAACGCCGCATAAGGCGGCAATAAACCCAAAACCGCAACGATATAACCAATTACGACGACTATTTCTTGAAGGTTCTTGAAATTAACTCTTGCGTGGCGTCGTAACCGGTTTGGTCTAAGCGGTACTTCCTTGCGGCGGTTTCGATGATAACGGGAATGTTTCGACCGGGGGAAACGGGAATTATAAGGGTGGGCTTTTCGATGCCTAAAATTTCGCTGGTGATTTTAACGTCGCCGAGCCGTTCGTACTCTTTGCCGTCCTGCCAGCGTTGAAGTTCGACGATTATATCGACGGTTTTTTCGGGGCGAATGGAGCCCGGGCCGTACATCGTCTGCACGTTTATAATGCCTATACCCCTTACTTCCATATAATATCTGATATTATCGGGTGACTTACCCATAAGTAGGTCGCCTTTATTTTTGACGATGACGCTGTCGTCTGCGATAAGGCGGTGACCGCGTGTTATAAGTTCAAGCGCGGTTTCGCTCTTTCCGATGCCGGCGTTGCCCGTTATAAGAACGCCTACGCCGAAAACTTCGACGAAAACGCCGTGAATTATCTTCGTCGGCGCGAGCAAATCTTCTTGATACATGGTAAGCTCGTGCGCTAAAACGGTGGTTATCTGCTTAGATTTAAGTATGGGGCAGTTGTACTGTTTTGCGTACTCGGTTATAGACGGCAAAACGTGCAAATTGTTAGCGAAAATCACGCAAGGCACGTCACGCTTGAAAAACTCGCTTAACACCCGCGCGCGGTCTTTATCGTTCATAGACAAAAGATATTCGTGCTCGGCGTTGCCGATAAGCTGAACCCTGTTGTGGTCAAAGTGCTTGAAATATCCCGCAAGTTGAAGCCCGGGGCGCGATACGCTTACCGAGTTAAGGGTTAAATATCCCCTACCCTTATAACTTATCTCTAAATTCAACGCTTCCGCAAAAGAGTCCACCGTGACGGTTTCCACGTTTGCGTATAAGTCGGCTTTTTCAGTGTTGATTACTGCCATTCGTAAAATACTCCTTAACGTTTTTTGCTAATTTTTCGCCTATGCCGTGAACTTTGGCGATATCTTCTTCGGACGCGCTTATTATGCCGCCGATATCTTTAAATTCGTCGATGAGCGCGTCGCGCTTTTGCTTGCCTATGCCTTCGATTTTCAAAAGTTCCGATTTAAGGGTGCGCTTGTTCCTTAACTCTCGGTTGAAGGTTATGGCGAACCTGTGCGCTTCGTCGCGCACGCGCTGCAAAACTTTAAGCGCATAGTCGTCCTTTTTAAGCACGACGGGCTCGTGCGAATAGGGGGTAAAAATCTCTTCTTCGCGCTTTGCAAGAGATATGAATTCTATATCGCTCGCTAAACTATCGAACGCCTCTTTAACGGCGGAAAGTTGCCCCTTTCCGCCGTCGATGACTATAAGGTCGGGGCGGGGAAATTTTTCTTCTTCGCTTGTATTAAGTTTACTTAACCTTCGGGTTAAAACTTCGTGAAGCGACGCAAAGTCGTTATTCCCTTCGACGGTTTTTATTTTAAACCGCCTGTACTCGCTTTTAGCGGGCGCGCCGTCGATAAACACCACCATAGAGCCGACTTTGTCCACCCCGCTTATGTGGGATATATCGTAACATTCGATACGCTTGGGGTACTTTTTAAGCCCTAAAATTTCTTTGAGCCGCTCGCACGCGCGGACGGTCATATCGTCTTTGTGTTTAATTAAAACTATCTGCTTTTCAAGATATTCGCTTGCGTTTTTAGCGCACATATCGGCTAAGCTTTTTTTAACGCCGAGTTTAGGGTAGGTTATTTCTACCTTTTTACCTTTAAGCGAATATAAGTAGTCTTTTATCAGTTCGTCTTCCCCGCAAAACTCGTTTAAAATAATTTCTTCGGGGACGCTTGCGCCGTCTTTATAGAACTGATAAATGAACTGCGCGAGCCTTTCGGTTTCGTCCGCCGCCGTTTCGACGGCGTAAGACTTCGCACCCGTAACCCTTCCGCCGCGCACGAACAAAACGCTTATCGCGGCGAAAATTCCGTCGCTTTTTATCGCTATTACGTCGGCGGAGAGGTCGCGGCTTATGGCGGTCACTTTCTTTTCTTTTAAAAC
This sequence comes from uncultured Clostridia bacterium, assembly GCA_934254755.1. Taxonomy (GTDB): domain Bacteria; phylum Bacillota; class Clostridia; order Christensenellales; family Borkfalkiaceae; genus HGM11412. The sequence goes on along the minus strand of CAKQMM010000072.1, from coordinate 2,145 downwards.
GCTCAGTTTTTTAAGATTGTCACGCAAAGCGACGGCGGTTTCAAACTCTTCGTTTTCGACCGCGCGCTCCATTTTGCGCTTCAAAATTTCTTCGACCCCTTCGTCTTCTCCGCTCAGAAAGTCAACCGCGCGCTTGACTTCAGCCATGTATTCTTCGCGCGTGCATTTTCGAGCGCACGGCGCTAAGCATAAGCCGAGGTGGTAATTCAAACACTCTTTTTTAACTTTCGTATCCGATATCGGGGTTAAACACGGGCGCACTTTAAAGGCGCACTTTATTATATCGAGAACGTCGTTCACGCCGATGCCGAGCATAAACGGACCGAAGTATTTCGCCCCGTCCGCTTTAAGCCGTCTTACTATCTTGAACGCGGGGTAGGCTTCCTTTAAATCGACCCGAATATAGGGATAACTTTTATCGTCTTTTAATAAAATGTTGTACTTTGGCTTGTACTTTTTTATAAGGTTGTTTTCAAGGGTCAGTGCTTCGCGCTCGCTGGGGGTTATTATATAGTAAAAGTCGGCTATATTCATCACCATAGCCGCAACTTTTTCCGTCTTGTAACCGTTCCTGAAATACTGCGTTACGCGGTTTTTAAGTTTTTTCGCTTTGCCGACGTATATGACCGTGCCCGTTTTATCGAGCATGACGTAAACGCCCGGTTCGAGCGGCAAAAGCTTAATTTTACTTTCCAGCTCTTCCATAACTTTCAACTTTTTGTATGAGGGCGGCGCGGTCGTTTTTTAAACTGCCCGCGCGCACTTCGCTCAAAACGCGGTTTAAAATTCTGCCCACCGCTTCGCCCTTGTAACCGAGTTTTATAATATCTCCCCCGTTTATTTTAAGGGTTTTAAGGCTGTAACACTCGCCGCGCGCGATCGCGGTTTCGGCAATATTCAAAACTTCTTCGGCTATTTTTTCGCGCTCGCCTATGTTATTCGTAAAATGCGCTTTTAAGTCGGCGCGCCTAAGCTCGGTTAAACGGCGCATAAACTCTATGCCTTCTTCGTCAAGCATTTTTAAAACGTCTTTCCGCGTGCTTAACATATAGTTGTCGTGGTGGTAAACGAGTTTTTCAACCGCCTCGACGGTAAAGTTGTCCGCCTTTAAACTTTTAAGGGAAACGGTCGCGATTTTCGCGCCGAGCGCGGCGTGACCTTTAAAGTGCCCCGCGCCTTCTTTGTCAACGGAAAAACACAAAGGTTTTGCGATGTCGTGATATAAAAGCGCCAGACGGACGTAAATATCTTTCGGCGCGAGCGCGACGGCGGAAACGATATGCGTAAACACGTCGGTCGAGTGGTAAACGCTTTTTTGCTCGAAGCCGTAGCACGGTTTAAGTTCGGGAATAACGTGATAAAAAATTTCTCTATATTCGGTTAAAACTTCCTTGACGTTATCGCCGAGAAGGGTCTTTTTAAGTTCCGAATATATCCTTTCTTTCGATAGTTTAGCTATTAAATTTTGGCACGAAAACATCGCTTTTTTCGTGGTTTCTTCTATTCTGAACCCTAAAACGGAAGCAAACCTTACGGCGCGCAAAATTCTTAGCGCGTCTTCGCGGAAGCGTTTTTCGGGGTCGCCCACGGCGCGTATTATTTTATGTTTTATATCGTCAATGCCGCCTGTCGGGTCGAAAACGCCCGTTTCGTCGTTATAACAAACGGCGTTCATGGTAAAGTCGCGGCGGGAAAAATCTTCGCGTATATCGGTTACGAATTCGACGCTTTCGGGGCTGCGAGCGTTAAGATAGTCGCCGTCCGTGCGGAAGGTGGTAATTTCAACGTTTTCGCCGAAAACGCGGGCGGTTACGGTGCCGTGTTTTAAACCCGTGTCAAAAATCTTATATCCGCTTAAAGCCGCTTTGACCTCTATGGGGGTGGCGGAAGTCGTCACGTCGAAATCGCTTACCGGGATGCCTAAAATCGCGTCCCGCACCGCGCCGCCGACGGCGTATGCCTCAAAACCGTTTTCAGCTAGTTTTTTTATCACCGCGCTCGCCGCGGGGCTTAAGTTAATCATTTAAGGTTGTCCGCAATTTCGTTTATTTTTCTGAGCCTGTGGTTCAAGCAGCTTTTGGTTACTTTTAAAATATCCGCAAGTTCTAAAAGCGTTGCACCGGGGTTTTCGCACCGCGCTTCGGC
>CAKQMM010000071.1 GCA_934254755.1 uncultured Clostridia bacterium | reverse complement strand
AGCCGGGCCTACACGAGACCCGGGGTGGGGCGCTACGTATCGCCCCTTGCCTAAATAGCACTATTATTATACGCAATAAAAAGCAAAAAGTCAACCCTGAATAGAAGACTTTTGATTAATTGGCGATTAGGAATGTTTTCCCCAACAAAAAGCAACTAAAAAACTGTGTTTATTCCCTACACGACAAGGAGAATTAAAAAGTCAACCGCGTAGGCTATCGCTACGGGAACGTAGCCGAGCATTACCGGCAAATCCGCTTTAAGTCCCGATAAAAATTGTTGTTTTTTTGAAATCGCCTGTTCCATAAAAATTTTAATTTCGCTTTCATAATAGTATGTTTAACGCGGCTTTGTCAAACGTAATACGTTAGGCGAGTGAAAGGTTAAAATTGCGGGGTGTTTGCCGCAGTTTTTCTGTACTTTGACGGCGAACAACCGACAGCCGATTTAAACGATCTGTTAAAATTGCTTACCGAGCCGAATCCGCAGTTAATGCAAATATCCGAAACGGACAAAGTATTCAGAGCAAGCAATTTTTTCGCGTTGGCGATTTTAACGTCCGTAAGATATTGCGTGAAGGTTTTTTGCGTTGCTTTTTTAAACAGGCAACTGAAATATTCGGGAGTGTAGCCGGCAACGCTTGCGGCGTCTTTTATAGACGGGTTTTCGTTAAAATGCAGGTTTACGTAACCGATTGCGTTGAAAACGTCCGCATTTTGTATAGATATGGTTTTATCGCCGACGTTATAAAGTCTTGAAAGTTTTTCAAAAATTATGGTAAGGACGCCGTTTACTATCGCGTCGCTTTGCCGATATTCGCTTGCAAGCATATCTAACAAAGATTTATAGATATCGAACTCTTCGCTTTCCGTCTGAAAAACGAGCGGGCGCGCCTCGTCGCAAAAATATCTTAAAAGCGACTTCGGTAATATCTGATAGTCGAAAGAAACGGTGGTTACGGTGAGAGGCTCTATTATTTTTAAGTCGTGAAAGTCGGTGGGCTTTAAAACGTACAGCGAGCCTTTTTTGACTTCCACGCTGTCCCCGTTTATGTTTTCCGTCGCGCGCCCCGAATAAACGAACTCTATTTCAAAGTGGTTGTGACAGTGCAAGACGTAATCGTTATCGACGAGCTTTTTGTTTACGAACAGCGTAGCGTCGGTATGAGTGTAACAAGATAAATTAACTTGTTTGATTTCTTTCGTTTTTTTCATACTTATCATCTTAAAATAACTGCCGAACAAAGTCAACACTTTTAAAATAATAAACTTAAATATAAAATATCTTATGATATGCATACTTTATCGTAGAGTTTTCGTAGAAACCTTCAAGCGGCGATGATATCATATAGTTAAGCGATTAAAGCGCGCTAAAAAAAGGAAGGTAAACGTTATGGAATTTAAACTGGGCGCAGATTACTGTGATTTTGCGCACGGAACCGAGATGCGGAAAAATTTCGACGCCGAAGTCGTCCAAAAGAATTTATTAGCGATTTTAGGCGGCGTAAACGTAATATTAAAGAGCGGCGGAGCGTTTTATTACGGTGTTAAAAGCAGGCAGGGAGGTAAAAATGGAAATAACTTTTAAAAAATTTTATATCCCCGCCGCCAACCTCGGGAAAGAAAACGTTCTCCCCGACGTGCATGACAACGCCTACATAAGGGCGACCGTATCGCTGACCGATAAAATAGATAAAGAGGACAAAAAATATATCGGCAAGGGGATGATATCCACCTTGCTTCCCTACATGAACCTCGATTCATACGACAGAAAGCGGACGGTGCGGGGCTTTGATTCTGTCGTGCTTGAAAACGAATTTTTAAAGGCGACTTTCGTGACCGAACTGGGCGGAAGGCTGTGGTCGCTATACGATAAAAAAAGCGGAAGAGAACTTTTATACTCAAACGACGTGTTTCAGCCCGCAAACCTTGCTTTAAGAAACGCTTGGTTTTCGGGCGGGGTGGAATGGAACGTGGGCATAAAGGGGCATAACCCGTTGACGTGCTCGCCGCTGTTTGCTAAAAAGGTTTACGATAAAAGCGGCAACCCCGTCTTAAAAATGTATGAATTCGAGCGCATACGCGGCGTCGTGTATTCCATATACGCCGTCTTGGTAAAAGACGCGCTTTTGGTTAAAACTTGCATAGAAAACCCGCAGAATAAGTCTGTGCCTATGTACTGGTGGTCTAACATTGCCGTGCCCGAAACGGCAAAAACCCGCGTAATCGTTCCCGCCGAAAAAACTTTTTATTGCTCTTACGAGAACGGCGGATATCTTTTGGACGCCGCGGATTTTCCCGACTTGGGTGGCAAAGACGTAACTTACGCCGTAAATTCTTCCCGTTCGAGAGACTTCTTTTTTAAAATACCCGAAGAAGAGAAAAAGTGGATTGCGGCGGTCGATAAGGACGGGTACGGTTTGCTTCAATTTTCCACCTCTGCGCTTAAGGGCAGAAAAATGTTCGTGTGGGGACAGCAAAACGGCGGCAGACATTGGAACGAGTGGCTGTCCGACAAAAGAGGCGCGTACATAGAAATTCAAGCGGGGCTTTTAAGAACGCAGTTGGAACACTTCCCCATGGCGGCGCGCTCAGAAATATCGTTTATCGAAGGATATTGTTCGGTTTTTTGCGACGCGGAAAAGGTTCACGACAAAGACTACCGCATAGCGCAAAAAGAGGCGGGAAGGTTTGCCGCCGAAAGAGCGGAACTTTTGAACGGCGATTATTTCGATATCGTTAAAGAAGACGAAATAAAGTATTACGGTTCGGCTTTCGGCGCGCTCGAATGCGCCTTAAAAAAGTCGCCGATAAGTAAAACGTGCGCATTCCCGAAAGAAAGTCTGACGGCGGAAGCGGCGGAATGGTCGGATCTTTTAAGAGGAAAGGGGTTGCCCGATAAAAGCGTAAACGAGTGCGCGCTAAGTTACGTGACGGGCAAACAGTGGATAAAAGCGATAGCGAAAACTTTTTCGGGAAACTGGTACGAATATATGCACTTAGGGGTGCTTTACTACGCCGAAAAAAATTACGCTAAAGCGGAAGAGTGTTTTAAAAAGTCGGTTGAAGTAAAAGAAAACTGCTGGTCGCTCAGAAACCTTGCCAAGATTAAGGGAAATATCTTAGGCGACGCCGCAGGGGAGTACGAGTACATGCTTCGCGCGTTTAATTTAAACGGCGGATATCTTCCGCTTACGACTGAGTTCGCCTATGCGTGCATACGCGCAGAGAAATACGACAAATGGATTAAGACCTATCCCTCGCTCGACTTAGAGGCTCGCGAATCGGGCAGATTGAAGATGCTGACGGGCGCGTGCTATGCAAAAATCGGGGATATCGACGGCGCGCTCGGGTTTATAAACGAGTCCCTGATAGTCGACGATATCAAAGAAGGGGAATATTCCCTTTCGTCGATATGGGTGGAGATATATAAACGCGTTTTAGCTAAAGAAAAGCACGTTTATTACGGCGAGATAAGCGATGCGGAAGTTTTGGAAAAATATCCGCTGCCGTTTAAACTCGATTACAGAATGCACTGAAAGGAGAATTATGGATAAAAATTCGTTTACGCCCGTCAGGGTCGAAAAGGTAGCGGACGGATATTCCGTCGCGGTTTGGAACAGAGAATATAAGTTCGGCGCGTCCCCGCTTTTAAGTTCGGTTAAATCGGCGGGCGAAGAGTTGCTGGCAGCCCCTATGCGCGTGGTCGGCGTCGAAAACGGCAAAGAGATTTCTTGGCGGGACGAGTGCACGTTTTTGATGGACGGCTGCACCGACGAAGAAGCGACGCTTTGCCGCTCGATGCAAGGGGAAAGGTTTTTGCTTAACGCGACGGCAACCGTGTTTGAAGACGGGTGTATGGACTGGTATTTGAATATCGCGCCGCGTGGGCAAAGCGTTAATCAGGCATTCGGGTTAGAGCCGAACGATAACGGCGACAGAATTTTATCTGAATTATGGATAGAAATACCGCTGAAAAAGGAAATTGCGCAGTTTTATCAAATCGCCCCTATCGGGAAAATTACGTTTGACGGAAAGGATACGGACGGTGCGCTCGCGCAGGCGGGCAGGCTGCCGCTTATAAGTATGGAAATGCCTTTTAAGCAGCAACTTTTTATCGGTGGCGATAAAGTCGGGTTCGGCGTGTTTTTCGAGAGCGACGAAAACTGGCAGCCGCAAAACGAAAACGACGCGATATCGTGCGTGATTGAAAAAGACGCAGTCGTTTTAAGAATAAAACTTTTGGACAGCGAGCCGAAAAGCTGGCGCGAAAAGGATACTTCCAACGGGATGTATTTGTTCCCCGTGACTTTCCGCGTGGGAATGGTTGCCACGCCCGTCAAACAATTCCCGGAAAATCCGTATTTTCAAAAAGCCGTTCATATAGATTGTTTCAAAAAAATTCCCATGGATTACGAAGAGTATCTGTTCGGAGAGTATGAGGGGGCGGGGGAAACGGTGTTAGACAAAATTAAGCGGCAAGGCGCAGATACCCTTTACATTCACGAAAAGTGGAACGATATACAAAACTCGCCCGAACTTACGACCGTTGCCGCAGACAGGTTGAAGCTCATAGTCGAAGAAGCGCATAAAAGAAATATTAAAGTTATCCCTTACTTTGGTTACGAGATATCCACTTTATCGCCGGAATTCGGCAAACACGGCATAGAATATATGAGAATCAGCGAGTCTAAGTGGCATTGGTACAGAAAGCCGTGGCAAAGAGATTTGGGCGTTTGTTACAACAGCGGTTGGCAGGATTATTTCGTCGAAAACATAAAAAAACTGTTTGAAACGTACCATATCGACGGCTTGTATTTAGATTCTACAATGGCCGTAAATGCGTGTAAAAACGAAAAACACGGATGCGGGTATCGCGACGGCGACGGAAACCTTAAAGAAACGTATCCCGTTTTTGCCGTCAGAAAGCTGATGAAGCGGCTTCATAACATTGTAAAAGAGTACGGCGGGGTTATTGCATGCCATTCTTACGCAAGTTTTTCGCTCGGAGCGATCGCTTATGCCGATATGCTTTGGGAAGGAGAGACGGTGCAATCGCTTATGCTTACGGGCAAGGTCGAAAAGGTGCCGGAAGATTACTTCCGTGCGATTTATACCGGTAAAAATCTCGGCGTGCCCGTGAACATGCTGTGTTATTCCAATCCGCCGAAGTGGACGTTTTCGCAAGCGACTGCCAACGCATTGCCGTTCGGAATTCTTCCTAAGCCTAACGACGCGGGTGGTTTTCTTGACGAAATGAGCGGTGTGTGGAAGGCTTTAAGTTTATTTGATTTTAACGGTTCCGTATGGAAGCCTTATTACGATAACGATATCCGACCGGAAAATCCCGCCGTTGTCGTAAGTTATTATGAAACCGTCAAGCAGGCGTTGTTTTTCGTCTGCAATATGAAAAATAAACCTACCGGCAGGGTGGACGTGAAGTTGCCGCAAAAGTATCGTTCGGTAGTAAACGCCGTCAGCGGCGAACGCATCGATTCCGAAAAAATAACGGTTGAGTTCAAAGCCTTCGACTACGTCATATTGTTTGCCGAGAAATGACCGCCGTGCCGTTTACGCGGAAGTTTTATCGGTTGACGGCGCCGTTATACGTTTTAAAATATCCTTGCTTAATTTTAAAAAACGGGGTACAATAAAACAAAAACAAAAAGGCAAATATTATGAAAATTTACGATAAAATAGCCGCACCGAACCCCACTGGGCTTGTTAAAAAGACCATAACCGTCGCGTTTTTGGGCGACAGCGTTACGCAGGGTTGCTTTGAAGTTTACAAAAAAAGCGAAAACGAAATCGAAACGGTTTACGACGCAAAGTCTGCGTATAGTGTGAAATTCAAGGAGTTTTTGAACTTTTTATACCCCGATATGATAATTCATATCATAAACGCGGGGATAAGCGGCGATAATGCCGAAAACGGGCTTAACCGAATGGACGAAGACGTTTTGAAGTATCACCCCGATTTGCTCGTCGTTTCCTACGGGTTGAACGACGCGGGTACTTTCGGCTTGAACGGGGTCTGCAACTATGCGGAAAGACTTAAAAAAATTTTTGAAAAGGCGGTTGCGGCCGGAACGGAAGTTTTGTATTTAACCCAAAACTATATGTGCAACGAAGTAAGCGTCAGGATAGCCGACCCGCTTATTAAAGATATTGCCGCGGGGTGCGTAAAAGTTCAAAACGAAAAGGTGCTTAAAAAATATTACGAAGCGGGTAAGAAAGCAGCAATCGAAGCGGGCGCGGCGGTCGTTGACGGATACGCCGTGTGGGAAAGCCTTGAAAAGGCGAACGTTGAAGTGACAGATCTTCTTGCCATCCGCATAAATCACCC
>CAKQMM010000070.1 GCA_934254755.1 uncultured Clostridia bacterium | reverse complement strand
CCCGCGGCGCATTACGTAAACCCCTTGAACGGTATGAAGTTTGCGGCGTTCAGCGGCACCATAAACTTGTACCGTAAAGGCGTTGAGAATGAAGACGGCACGGTCGGCGAAAACGTTCTGATTAAAGAGAATTTAGAAGCGGGTTATAAATATATCCCAGAAAACGCCGAAACGCTTATATTCGAATACGTAGCGGCGAGCGGCGAAAAGATAACCGCCGAAATTTTAGTTGACACTGTTTCGTCGGATAAGCCCGCGGAAGATGCGGACAAGCCTGCCGAAAACGAGAAGAAAGACGAAGAAGTTAAACCCGCCGAGAAAAAAGACAACTGGTTTAAACGCGCCTTTAACGCGGTTAAAGACTTCTTTAAAAACACGTGGCAAAAGGTGAAGGACTGGTTTATTAAAGTATGGAACAAGATAAAACCCGGCAAAAACAAAAAAGCCGTCGTCGCTTATTTATCTTAATCGGCGGAATGGCGGCGATGATGATAGCGGCAAACGTTATTATGTACGTCGTATATAAATCACTATGTTAAAAGACTTACGCCCCACCGCGGCAAGCGTGGGCAAAACCGGGCGGGAAACAGCGGCGGTAACCCCGCCGCAAGACACCCAAAAAACTAAAACGGAAGCGCAAAGCGGGTTTGATTTTTCCGCTTTGAACGAAAAACAGCGCGAGTATGTTCTCAACACGCTATCGTTTGAAGACCTTGTTTACCCCACCCCCGATACGGTCAAAAGTAAGAACCCGTCGAAACGCTTCCGTTACGTTTTGTGTAACGACTTATGGCTTGCGAAAAACGGGTTTTACTATCATTTAGTGCCGTTCATTTTAAGCGTTGTATTTTTAGCTTTAAATTTAAAATACGTCAACGTGGGCGTTAATATAGGCGTTGCGTGTTACTTGTTGCTTGCATTGCTGATTTGTAAAAAGATATGGTTAAACAAGAAAAAAATAGCCCTTATGCGGGTTATTTTTATAGGTTTGACTATTTTATTATTTGTTATCGGCGCATATCTGGTCGAGTGCTTTTTGCCGCAAATTTACGAGAAAATTTATCTGCCCTTTTCTCTTAAACTGTTCGTTTTGGCTCTTGCAATGATACGCTTCGGTAAGTTTTTCGTTTACTTTATAATAATGTATCGGCAGGACTGCTCTTGCGACTTCGGCAACGTGGTTAAAGTTAAGTTCGGTGCGCCGGGTTGCGGCAAAACTTCGCAGTCGGTACAAGAGTCGCTTATGCTTGCGCTTCAGAAGTGGCGCAACCTTCAAATGCAGTTTTATATTTTACACAGCCGCGAAAAGGATATTTTGCGGCGTAACAACCCCGACGAACTGCTCGACTACTACGACGTTAAACTTTCTTATGAATTTTATATAAACAGCCCTTGTATTCCGTGCCTATGGTCGAACGTAATGATTACGGACGCTTCGGGGCGCAGATGCCATCGGCTCGAAAAAGAACATTTGCAAGGCTTAAAACGCTTGCCGTCGCACTGCGTTATTTTAACCGACGAAGTGGGCGTAATGCTTAAAAGCGATATGTCGTTTAACAAGGCGGCTAACTACGATTTAAGCGATATGTTCCGCTTAGGTCGTCACTTTTTAAACTGGTCAATGATTTGCTCAGAGCAAGACCCGAACAACATTTTTATCGACGCGCGCCGCGTCGTCGGTCTGAACGAAGGTATATCCGGGCAAACGTGGATATGCCGCCCGTGGCTACTTGAAAAGATATACGGCTTTTTATCCTTCTTTAAAAGCGATAGCTTCGATAAAAAGATAAAGCGAGAACCGAAGCGCGCTAAGTTTATGGCGAATTTCTGCGGGTTCATCTCTTCTATCGGGTTCAGACTTCAACCCACGGTGACGATAGCAAACACTCAAACGGGAATAAAAGGCGACGCGCAAGACGGGAACGGCTCGACGGTTTTACGCCGTCAAAACCGAATTATCGCGGCTATGATTAGCGATTGCTACGACGAGCGCGACTACCGCCGTCAGTACCCTTCGCGTTATGACCGCGAAATAAAAGGCGACTTAGCGGGTAGCGGAACTTTGGGCGAGCGCGTAACGGGCTACGGGCGGCAGTTCGTAAGCACCACGCCGTCTTTAACGGAAAAGCGCGCTGCGCAAGATGAGTTCATCAAAAACTTGTCGTAAAAAATTCCGACCTATTGCAGTCCGTGTGTACCCTTTATGGGTCGCTCGGCGCAATGGGTCGGAATTCAGACAAGTTTTTGGCGTTGCGAAGTCCGCCGAAAAGTATAATTAAAAGGGAAAAATAAGGTATAACTATGGCTAAGTATGTAGGAAAAATTTTTAGAGTGCCTAACAAATTCTTAGGCTTAAAGGGTGAAAAAACTCATAATGTATATGTCAGTTGGTTTAACCCTTTTAAGAGAAAGTTTAATGTTAAAATCATTACATCGTTAGAAGATAAAAAATCTTTTAACGATTATTCTTATAAAAAAGGGGATTGTGCCGTATTTGACGAAAAAGACAAATCACATTTTGTTTTAAATCGAAGTAAATACGTTAAACTACGACAAGGGAAAATAACGCCTATACCATTTAATAAGTGTGAAAATTTTAAAGTTTGGTCGGGGTTTCAAGGTTCAACCTATTTAAACAAAAATCAATTAACACATAAAACAAATTCAAAAATAAAGAAGTAGACGTTAGCCTACTTCTTTTTACGACTTCTTATCGGTAAGTCTATCCATAAAAATGCCGAAAATACGAAACAACGTCGTATACGACTTCTTATCGGTAAGTCTATCCTTTTTCATTCGGCACTATTATTATATGCAATAATTCTAAAAAAATCAACACTTTTATGCAAAAAAGTTTTTAAGCAGGCGGCAACACCCCGTTTAACGCAATTCTCTTATTAGCCGTTGACGATAAGAAATTGATTTCGGTTTGTTATTTTAAGCCGTAGGCTCTTCTACTTAATTTGTTTGATTAAGTGGCAATCGGCTCAATTTCCGTCAACAAAATTCTATAAAAAATTTAGCGGGCAAGGAAACGGCGAAGCCGTAGGGCTTGCTCGTCCATATAAAATTGTTTAATATCGGATAGGGTGAGAGGTAGTCACTTGTGGTTAGAAGTATGGACTTGACAGAAGCAAAACGATATGTTACAATCGTAAACGAAGGGGGTTATCTGTTATTGTAGAGTTTTAAAAGTTCGTTGACAATTTGGAGACTGACAAGAACTATCATAAGGAATTCCATAACGGATCACCCCCTTTTTCTTTTTAAAAAAACATATTGTTTTGCCCTTGTCAAGGTAGGGGATGACTTAAACAATTTTACTAAATAACAAAAAGCAAGCGTAATCGCTTGCTTTTTTAGTGCAGTCCTAATAACGGTTTTAATCTGGCGTTTATATTGTCTATGTCTGAATCGGTTAAAATCTCAACTTTTAAATTAAGGTTATTATATATCTTTAGAGTGTATTCTTTGCTTTTTAAGTAACTCTTGCTTGTAAGTCCGTTGTATTCGATATACAATTCGTAATCGGGCAAATAAAAATCGGGGTGTAACGTTTTATTTTCCCCGTTCTCGGTGTAATAAATCTCTTTTTCGTAAACAACTCTGATTTTATTGGTAAAGAAAAAGTCGTTTATTATTTTTTCCGCCCTGCTTCTGACTTTCCGCCCGTCTTCACATACGATTTTTTTGTTTCCGTACTCGTCAATAATCTCGGTTTCCTTACAATTCGTTATCCGTATATCAACGCTTCTATCCTTGTATTTATTCCAACATTTAAAACAAAAATGTTTACCGTTTGACGGTCTGCCACAAATAATGCAGGTCAATTCGTCGTCCATAACGTCGGCTTGCAGCTTAACTTCCGCAGTTTTCGTCGCGCACTTGCACGGTTCGCCTACTATATGCCACGTTCCGCACTCTTCGCACTTTACGACCTTTCCGTCGTTTTTCATTGTTAAATGCTCTTTGCATAACGGATACATTCCCGACGGTTTGCCGCAAATTACACAGTTCTTACCCATAAAAAACACCCCTTTTAAAAAATGCGCCCACGTTAGAAAGTGAGCGCACTAAACTCAATTTCTCTTCTTTCGTAAAGCATTTCTGTCGTTCACACAAGAAAAATATCTGTACCATAAAGGAAGAGAAATATCGTTTACGGGTATTACGGTACAAATAATATTCTCTTGTGTGAACGATTTTATTCTACACGGCTTGAATTTTTTTGTCAACGGTTTTAAAATAATATGGCGGCAATACGCGCGGGTTAGCCGCCCTTGCCGCCATATTTAAACCGTCAGCAAAATTTTAAGGAACTTAGCATGAGAAAACAGAAACGCGATTATAAATGCCTTACCATAACCAAACGCTTGCAACTCGAAACGCTATTACGCCGCAACGTTAGCAAAAAAGAAATAGCCGAATTTTTAGGCGTTCATATATCCACCGTTTACCGCGAAATAAAGCGCGGACTATGCAAACAGCGCAATTCCGATTGGACGGAAGAGTTCCGTTACTTTGCCGACGTCGCCGAAAACAAACGCATTCTCAATTCTTCTTCACGCGGCGCGCCCCTTAAACTCGGCAACGATTACGCTTTCGCTAACTATATCGAAAACAGAATTTGTAACGACGGTTTAACCCCTTACGCCGTGTTAGGCGAAATTAAAGAAAGCAATATTAAATTCAATACAAGCGTTTGTTTAGCTACGTTATATTCCTATATCCGCAAGGGCGTGTTTTTGCGCCTTGAAATGAAACATTTGCCGTTCGCGGGAACGAGAGTTAAACGCAAACAGCATTTAACCGTCAACCGCCCGCCGCGCGGAACGAGTATAGAAGAACGCCCCGACGAAGTTTCTTCGCGAAAAACTTTCGGACATTGGGAAATGGACTGCGTTTGCGGCTCGTCGAAATACGCGCTTTTGGTTTTGTCTGAACGGCTTACGCGTAAAGAAATTATTATGCGTATCCCGAATAAAGAAACGGCCACCGTCGTTAAGTGTCTTAACGTTCTCGAACGTAAGTACGGTTCTTATTTTTATTCTATCTTCAAAAGCATTACCGTTGACAACGGTTCCGAGTTCAGCGATTATAACGGCTTGGTTCGTTCACGTTACGGCAATAAAAAAAGGACGACCGTTTATTACTGTCATCCTTACAGAAGTTCCGAACGCGGAACGAACGAAAGATTAAACCGCGAAATTCGCCGTAAAATACCTAAAGGCTCGGATATAGCTGCATACTCCGACGAAGATATTTCAAGCGTTGAAACGTGGCTTAACAATTACCCGCGCGGCTGTCTTAACTTTAAAACCCCGAACGCTTTATTTAACGCTCATGTCAACGCCATTAAAGAGAACACTCCGCTTTAACCGCTCACCCCGTAGTCTGACAGCCGTTGCTTTTTACCCATAATTGCCACATTAGCCCGTAATTACGGACAAGTCCGTTCAGAGCGTCGGCAATTCTCTTATTTGCCGTTGACGATAAGAAATTGATTTCGGTCTTGCTTTTATAAGCAGTTTGCAGTTCTGCTTCGGCGGCAAAGTTAAGCGATTTGGTTTTCGTTCAATTTCCGTCAACAAAGTTATATATTAAACTCGCGGACAAGGAAACGGCTACGCCGTAGGGCTTGTACGTCCTTTTACTTGTCTAATTTTTAGTTTGACCTTTATTATATGCATTGCCGCCGATAGTGAAACTTGCTCTCGGCTTATTATTATGCCGAAATTTTTTCGTCAACCGATTTTTTGTTAGTTTTTATTTTTCATTTACGCGTTTTTGTTTCGTTTAACATACTTTTTGTTCCATTTTACCCCTTAAAAAATTTTTTTACCACTTTTTTCGCATAAATTATTGACATTTACGATTTTATTTTAAAAACGGGGTGAAAACGGGCGTTTTTCGCCAAAAAGTCTTAAGCAACCACCCGAACGGAAATTATGCTTAAAAAAATTCAAGCAAAAACCCCCGCAAGCGGGGGTTGAAAATTTACTTTTCTTCGGCTAAAAGATATTTGTTGGGGTCTACCTTAACGCCGTTTTCGGTAACTTCAAAGTGAAGGTGCGCGCCGTCTTTATATTCGGTGCGGTTGTTTAAGGAAACGTAGCCTATTTCGTCTCCCTTATTAACGGTTGCGCCCGCTTCTAAGCCCTCTTTTACTTCAACGCCGTTGTAGTAAGATAAAAGCCCGTTGCCGTGGTCGATAACTATCGTTATTCCGTATAATTTAGACTCGGTTATTTCTTTGACCGTTCCGCCGTAGCACGCTTTTACGCTTGCGCCCTCTTCCGCGCCGAAGTCGATAGCCTTATGCCCCGTATACTTGTTGAGGGTAGAG
>CAKQMM010000069.1 GCA_934254755.1 uncultured Clostridia bacterium | reverse complement strand
AATTAAGCGTAAGTATGTTTTTTATGACTTGCGGCTGAAGCCCCGTCGTATAACTGTTTATAAGGAAAAACAAGGGGTTATCGGACAGCACTTCCACGCACGTTTTAACCAAACCGAAAAGTTCGTTTTCTATCTTCCACGTTTCGCCGTTCGGGCCTCTGCCGAAACTCGGCGGGTCCATAATTATAGCGTCGTACTTTTTGCCGCGCTTTATTTCGCGCTTAACAAACTTTAAGCAGTCGTCGATTATAAACCTAACTTTACCCTCGCCGACTCCCGTAAGCCTGCAATTTTCGCCCGCGCGCTCGACCATGCCTTTAGCCGCGTCCACGTGGCAGACTTTTGCGCCCGCTTTTAAGCAGGCAACCGTCGCCCCGCCCGTATACGCAAACAAATTAAGCACGTTTATCTCTCGCCCCGCGCCGCGGATAAGTTCGGACATTTTATCCCAGTTGACGGCTTGTTCGGGAAACAGCCCCGTGTGCTTAAAACCCATGGGCTTGATTAAAAATTTAAGCTCGCCGTAAGATATGACCCATTCGTCGGGATATTTTTTTAAAACTTCCCACTTGCCGCCGCCCGTCGCGCTGCGCGAATATCTGGCGTTAAGCCCTTTATACCCCGCCATATCGATATGGGGCGGCCATATAACCTGCGGGTCGGGGCGCAAAAGTTTTACGCCCTTCCAGTCCTCGAGTTTATACCCGTCGCCGGTAGCGATAACGCGGTAATCTTTCCATTTATCGGCAACAAGCATTTTAAACCTTTTCGACGCCTATCGTCACTTCTTCGTCGCCGACCTTCCAAGTTTTTGCGTAACCCGAAACGCTCGTAGCGGGGATAAGTTCGACGGCGAGCACGCTCTTTTTAAGCTCGTCGCCACGGCTTTCAAACACCTTTTCGGCGTTGCCGCAAGCTTTAAAGTAAACCTTGATTCTGTCGGTTACTTCAAAGCCCGCTTCTTTGCGCATCGTCTGAATTTTAGAAGTTATTTCTCTTTCAACGCCCTCAAGCAGAAGTTCGGGGGTTATTTCGGTGTCGAGCGCAACGGTCATTCCGTTTTCGCTTGCCGAAACGTAGCCGTGTAAACTGTTGTTGGTTATAAGCAAATCGTCAAGCGCGAATTCTACTTCGCCGCCGCCGAGCGTGGTCTTATATACACCGCCCGCCTTGACGGTTTTTACTATTTCGTTCGCGTCGGCGTTTTGTAAAAACTCTCTTATAAGGTTAAGCTTCGCGCCGTATTTCGGGCCGAGCGTTTTAAGCTGCGGTTTTATCGAGTAAGAAACGAATTTGTCGGCGTCTTTTATAAACTCTACGCTCTTGACGTTCAGTTCGTCTTTCGCAATGTCGAGCATTTCGCCGTTTAAGTCAACCTTTCTTTCGGTGGTCACGTAAAGTTTAGAAAGGGGTTGACGGTTTTTAACGTTCGCGCTGTTTCTTGCGGCTCTCCCTAAAACAACTATTTCGGAAACGACGCTCATATCGTCTTCGAGTTCTTTATCTATCATCTTTTCGTCCGCTACGGGGAATGAGCAGAGGTGAACGGACTTAGGCGCGTCTTTATAAAACGCGGGAACTAAGTTTTGGTACATGCTTTCCGCCATGAACGGAACGTAAGGAGCCGAAAGTTTTGCAAGGGTTAAAAGCACGGTGTATAAGGTGGTGTAAGCCGCCGCCTTGTCGTCGGTCATATCCTTGCCCCAATATCTTTCTCTGCCGCGGCGGACGTACCAGTTGGAAAGGTCGTCCGCAAACGCCTGAAGCTCTCTTGAAGTTTCAAAAATTTTATATTCGTTAAGCCCCTCGTCCACGTCTTTTATAAGGGTGTTGAGTTTAGATAATATCCACTTATCCATTAAGCTCAACTTGCACTTGTTTATATCGTAGTCGGCGGGGTCGTACTTATCTATCTCGGCGTATAGTACGAAAAACGCGTAAGCGTTCCATACCGTGCCCATAAACTTGCGTTGCGCTTCTGAAACTGCTTCGGGGTAGAACCTCGACGGCAGCCACGGAGCGGAACCGGTGTAGAAATACCACCTTACTGCGTCCGCGCCCTGCTTGTCGAGCACCGTCCACGGGTCGACGACGTTGCCGAGGTGCTTACTCATTTTAATGCCGTTTTTATCGTTCACGTGACCTAAAACTATGCAGTTTTTAAAGGGCGCTTTATCGAAAAGTATCGTCGATATAACGAGAAGGGTGTAGAACCAACCGCGGGTCTGGTCGATAGCTTCGCTGATAAAGTCGGCGGGGAATAACTTATTGAATAATTCTTTGTTTTCAAACGGATAGTGAAGCTGCGCAAACGGCATGCTGCCGCTGTCGAACCAGCAGTCTATAACGTCTTTAACCCTGCGCATCGTTCCGCCGCATTCGCATTTGAAAGTGGGTTCGTCGATATACGGGCGGTGAAGTTCTATATCTTCTTTAAGTCCGCAAAGGTCGCGCAACTCTTTGCGCGAGCCCATAACGTGAACTTTGCCGCACTTGTCGCAAGTCCATACGGGTAGCGGAGTGCCCCAATATCTTTCGCGGGATAAGCCCCAGTCGATAACGTTTTCAAGGAAATTGCCCATTCTGCCCGTTTTAATCGTTTCGGGCATCCAGTTTACCGAATTGTTCGCCGCGATGAGCCTGTCTTTAACCGCGGTGGTTTTAATGAACCAGCTCGAACGGGCGTAATATATAAGCGGGGTGTTGCAACGCCAGCAGAAGGGGTAGGAGTGGGTGAATTCCTGCACCTTGAACATTTTGCCTTCCGCTATCAGGTCTTCGATTATAACCTTGTCGGCGTCTTTAACGAACAAGCCGCGGTATTTGCCGCACTCTTCCGTCATTTTGCCGCGCGCGTCAACCAAGTTGATGAACGCGATATCGTATTTTTTGCACACGCGCGAGTCGTCTTCGCCGAAAGCGGGCGCGTTGTGAACTATGCCCGTGCCGTCGTCAAGCGTGACGTAGTCGTCGCAGATAACTATATAAGCCTTTTTGTTCGGTTCGAGCGCGGCGCGCGCAAAGTCGAAAAGGGGCTCGTACTCGGTATACTCGTAATCTTTGCCCGTTTTTACCGACAAAACTTCGTAATTTTCAAAGAGTTTATCGACGAGCGCTTTCGCCAAAATGTAAACCTTGCCGTCTTCCGCCTTTATTTCGGCGTACTCTGCCTTAGCGTTCACGCAGAGCGCGACGTTAGAGGGAAGCGTCCACGGCGTAGTCGTCCACGCGAGGAAGTATTTATCTTCGCCCTTAACCTTAAAGTTGACGTAAACGGACTTTTCGGTCACGTCTTTATAACCTTGCGCGACTTCGTGCGAGGAAAGCGCGGTTCCGCAACGCGGGCAGTAGGGGACGATTTTATAACCTTTATATAAAAGACCCTTTTCCCAAATTTGCTTTAACGCCCACCATTCGCTTTCGATATAATCGTCGTGATAGGTGACGTAGGGGTTATCCATATCGCACCAATACCCTAAGCGGTCGCTCATCTCTTTCCACTCGCTGGTGTACTTGAATACGCTTTCTTTACACTGCTTTATGAAAGGTTCGATGCCGTATTTTTCGATATCCTGCTTGCCGTCAAGCCCGAGTTTTTTCTCTATTTCGAGCTCGACCGGAAGACCGTGAGTATCCCAGCCCGCTTTTCTTAAAACGTGCTTGCCCTTCATGGTCTGATATCTCGGAATTATGTCTTTAATGACGCGGGTCAAAACGTGCCCGATGTGCGGTTTGCCGTTCGCCGTCGGCGGACCGTCGTAAAAACAAAATTCGGGGTGACCTTCGTTCTTTTTAACGCTCTCTTCAAAAACGTGATTGTCTTCCCAGAACTTTATAATCTCTTTTTCGCGTTCCAAAAAGTTAAGATTAGTGTCTACTTTTTTGTACATAATAACTCCTTTTTAGTGGTTAGTGATTAGTGTTTAGCGGTTAGAAGCCGTAGGGGCGACTATCGGTCGCCCGTTTTATCGGAAAATAAAAAGGTTTATTCGCCTAAGAGACGAATAAACCGCGGTACCACTCTTTTTCGCGCATAAAAGCGCGCAACTCAAACCTTTAACGCAGGCATACGGACAAGCTTACTTAGTTTCGGCAAGTCGGCTACGGAGCGATACGCAAAGCTTACCCGACCGCCGGCTTTCACCATACGCCGTACTCTCTTTTCGTCGCGAATTATGCTTGCGCTTTCCGATTGTCGCCTTTTAGTGTATTTTAGCAAATAAAAGCGGTTATGTAAAGCAAAAAACAATTAAATTTTTTTTAAACGAAATTTTCGCTTGATTATTTTGCCGTTTTATTGTAATATAATATCGCTGTACTACGTGGGGAGTTAGCGGTGCCCTGTAACTTGCAATCCGCTATAGCAAGGCCGAAAAGTCCTTCGAGGCGTTTACCGTGGAAGGCTGCGTAGACCGGACGGCGTTGACGTTTTGGTCTTATGCAACGCGTCCCCGTGAACCGCGTCAGGATAGGAATATAGCAGCGCTAAGCGGATAGCCGCGTGTGCCATAAGGTAGCTTTGACCGAGCCGCGCCGCTCTATTAACGCTTCGGCGGCAAGCGTCGGAAAGGAACGTACAGTTTTTTGACTTAACGGGGGTTTTATTCAAGACCCCCTTTAATTATATCGTTTTGCCGTATTTATAAACGGCGGGGAGTATATATGATAGCCGATAACGTAAAAGAAATTTTAAGCGAAATAAGCGGCGGCAATAATTTGGGCGAACCTATAACTTTGGTCGGCGCGACGAAGTTCCAGCCCGTTGAAGCGATTAACGAAGCTATTGCGGCGGGGCTTAAAGACGTTGGCGAAAACAAAGCGCAGGAGTTCAGGGATAAAGCGCCCTTACTGTTGCCCGTCAATTATCACTTCTTCGGCAGACTACAAAAAAACAAGGTCAAATATTTAATAGGCAAGTGCTACTTAATTCAAAGCGTCGATAGTTTGGAACTATTAGACGAAATTAACCGCTTAAGCGAACAAAAAGGCGTTATTCAGAACGTTTTAATCGAGCTTAACCTTGGCGAAGAGCAAAAAGGCGGGATAGATATATCCGACGCGGACGGCGCGCTTAAATACGCAAGCGGGCTTAAAAACGTAAAAGTCCTCGGATTTATGGCGATGCTCCCCGAACTTGGCGAAGAAAGTTATTTTATATCTTTGCTTTTTAATTTGCGCGAACTTTACGACCGCTATAAAGACATTTACGGGTTTAAGTACCTATCCGTCGGTATGAGCGGCGACTATAAACTGACGATAAAGCACGGCGCGAATATGATACGCGTCGGCACGAAGATTTTCGGCAAAAGGTATTAAGTTTTGACGGAAAACGAGTTTTTTGAAAAAGGCACGGAAGTTACGCGGTTTTGCCCCAAAAAGGCGGAAGAAACCGAAGAGATTATAAATTTTATAAGAAGCGCGCCCGCGATAGTGAACCTTAGCTTATGCCGCGGGGAAAGCGCGCAACGCATAGTCGATATTTTATGCGGCGCGGTTTACGCTCTTAACAAAAAAATCTGCCCCCTCGATAAAGATAATTATCTGATTATAAGTGGTTAGTGATTAGTGGATAGTGGATAGAATACGCTACCATTGCCCGCCTTGTGTAAAGGGGGGTGAATAAAAAGCGTTGCGCTTTTTATTCGAGGGGATTGGCTGATTTCTATATAAAAAATATCCTTATAAACAGCGGCGGGAGCAAGCCCCCGCCCTACGTTAGGTTTTACGGGTTTTAAAACCCCGCCTTTATTTAACTTCCGCGTTCGCTTCCGCGAGACTCTTCACTGCGTTCAGAGTGACGGTAGCCCGTAGCGGTAACGCCCGCGACGTCACGACGGTCGCGGGCTTCTTTTTGTAAATCCGCTTGATAACGTCCCGTCCAAATATTATAATGATGTTGTAAACACCGCTTGTAAACACCGCTGCGAGACGGGTTGTGAAACAATCCGGTCGAAAACTATGGGTTTTATGGTGTTAAACAAACGCTTTATATGCACGGTTGTGTTCCGAACGTAATGCTAATTAGTTGCTTTTGAAGAAACGTTTTCCATTCCTCTACGAACGAACAATCTGCGGCAATATAATCACGGCGATTATCAACTTGCTTTTAAGGCGTAGGCGACGGTTGTCGGCCGCGTATTTACATAAGAGCAGATTAAACGACAAAATAGTATCCCGTTGATAAAAAGATTATAAAAAAGGAGCGATTTATGAAATTATTATCTCTGAAAAACGTAAGAAAGGTATACCATACCGGTTCTTTGACCGTACCTGCCGTAGAAGACGTTTCGTTCGATTTGAACGAAGGCGAATTCGTAGTAATTCTCGGCGCGTCTGGCGCAGGTAAAACAACCCTCCTTAACCTTTTGGGGGGAATGGACGCGG
>CAKQMM010000068.1 GCA_934254755.1 uncultured Clostridia bacterium | reverse complement strand
GGCAGTATAGTCTGCAAGGGGTTATCCCCACGACGAAGCGAAATTCTTCGACCGACGGTGAACCGAAAAACGCAAGTTTTATCGGCAAAGTCCGGACGTGAAAAGGAGGTATAATCGCGTTAGAATCTTCGGGGGATATTATATCCCCCGTTTTGTTTTTTAAGCGAAAACGGTTATGGAAGAAGAAAAAAGACCCGACGGCGAAAAACAACCCGCCGCAAAACAAAACGAAACGAAGCAAAACACCGTAAAATTTAACGCAGCAAAAAAATGCGCGCTCTCGGCAATGTTCGTCGCGCTGGCGTACTGCGTTTCGCTGTTAGAAATACCCATATTCCCCGCGGTGGGGTTTTTAAAGCTTGACTTATCTTTCGCCGTCTTAATGCTGGGGGGATACGTTTTGGGCCCCTCGTTCGGCGAACTTATAATCGCCGCGACCGTTGCGCTCGGTCTTTTTAAATCGAGTTCTTCGGGGGTGGGGGAGCTTGCCAACTTTATAACGGCAAACGTTTTCATAATGCCGCCCGTGATTTTATACAAGTTTAAAAAAGGGCTTAAAACGGTCGTAATATCTATCGCTGTATCGAGCGCGCTTACGGTTGCCGCCGCGCTTTTGTTGAACAGATTTTTGCTCTTCCCGCTTTATATGGGCGACGGGGCAAGGGCGGTTTTTAACGCAAACGTACACTTTATAGCTATATTCAACGTTATAAAATGCGCGGCGAACTCGGCCATAACCTTGCTTTTATATAAAAAACTTAAAAAACTTTTAAATAAGTTCTTTGAATAACCGCGCGGCGGGTATATAATAAAAACATGAAATATTTAAGCAAAAGCGTAAAGGACACTTTAAAAATAGCCGAAAGTTACGCAAAAACTTTAAAAAAAGGTGACGTTGTGCTTTTAAACGGCGAAATGGGCGCGGGTAAAACGGCGTTCACGAAAGGCTTAGCGAAAGGTCTTAATATAAAAGACGAAATAACAAGCCCCACTTACGCCTATATGAACGACTACGACGGCGTTTTGTATCATTACGATTGTTACAGGTTAAGTAGCGGCGAAGACGCCGAAGCGCTGGGCTTAACCGATTATTTTTATATGGACGGCGTATGCGTTATAGAGTGGAGCGAAAATATTAAAAGCGTCCTCCCCGATACCGCAAAAACGGTTGAAATAATCAAAAAAAGCGAAAACGAAAGGATTATTAAATTATGATAGCGTTATCTATGGACACGAGCGGCGACCGTCTGGCGGTTACCCTTACGGGGGATGTAAAAGACGAAATATATCTCGGCGACGCTATGCTTAAACATTCCGTTACCTTAATGCCGTCGATTGAGAAAATTTTAACCGAAAACGGCTTAACCTTAAACGATATCGACGTGTTTGCGGCGGTTACGGGCCCCGGCTCTTTCACGGGGATAAGGATAGGCGTTTCCGCCGCAAAGGCGCTTGCTTATGCAAACGATAAAAAAGTTCTAGCTGTAACTGCTTTCGACCTGCTTGCATATAATGGCGTATCGGATAAAAAACTGTGCGTTATAGACGCGCTTCACGGTAATTTTTACGCCTGCGGATACGACGGCGAAAAGGTTATATTAAAGCCTTGCTTTATAACTTTACAGGAAGTTAAAAATCTCGGCGCGGAATATAAAATAATAGCCGACAAAAAAGTTGACGGCGAAGCTTTTGCCGTCGGCGACATGCTTGCGGGGCTTAAAAACGCGGTAAACGCCAAAATCGATAAAGCGACGCTTGACCGCGAAACGCTTATACCCTTATACGTCCGCAAAAGCCAGGCCGAGGAAAGCGCGAAATGATACGCAAAACCCTTTACACAGACCTTAATAAAATAGAAGAAATCGAAAGGGAAAGCTTTGTCGACCCGTGGAACATAGAAATGCTTTCCGACGCGTTTTTAAGCAACGGTTTTTTGGGTTTGACTTACGAAAGCGACGGCGAAGTTATAGGCTACGTTTTCGGTAAAACGGTCGTTGACGAAGCGGAGATAGAGCTTATTGCCGTTAAAAGCGCCCGCCGCAAACAAGGGGTGGGGAAAGCTCTTTTGTCTGAGTTTCTGACCGCCGTTAAGTCAAGCGGCGTGACGGACGTTTTTTTAGAAGTAAGGCGGTCGAACGTAGCCGCCCAAACATTGTACGAAAAGGCGGGGTTTACCTATATTGCCGTGCGCGAAAAGTATTACGGCGGAGTGGAAGACGCGCTAATTATGAAAAAGCGGCTAAGTATTTAGGCAGCTTTTATAACCGCTTAAAAAACGGAGCAAAAAATAGAAATAAAATTAAACGGACTTAGCGCTATCGACGAGGGCGAAGGGGAAACGTTGGTGCTGTTGCACGGTTACCTTTCGATGAAGGAAACTTTCATACGACAAATAGAGTACTTTGCGCCTAAAATGCGGGTTATAGCGATAGATATGCGGGGCTTTGGCAAAAGCGAACCGTTAAAAACCCCGTATTCGCTCGACGACTATCGTCGGGACGTTTACGATTTTTTAACAGCTTTGGGGGTTAAAAAATATAACCTCGTAGGGCACTCGTTCGGCGGGCGGGTCGCGGTTAAACTTGCGCTTTCGGATAAACGGGTCGATAACCTTATTTTAGTCGGGGCGGCGGGCATTAAGCCTAAACGAAAGCCCGCTTACTACTTTAAAGTTTTAAAATACAAATTTTTAAAGCGATTCAAAAAGAATTTTAACGCCGATAAATACGGGTCTGACGATTATAAAAAACTCGACCCCGTTATGAAACAAAGTTTTATAAAGATAGTAAACGAGCATTTAAACGGGGTTATATGCGGCGTAAAAAACCGCACGCTTATTATAAGCGGAGATAAAGATACCGAAACGCCGCCGTACTTTGCAAAGACCTTTAATAAAAAAATAAAGGGGAGCGAAGTATACTTCGTTAAAGGCGGCGGGCATTTTTGTTTTTTAAAAAACTACGGCGAGGTAAACGCCGTTCTGAACGAATTTTTAAAGGGGGTATAAAATGAACTTAGACGTGTTGCCGCTTGCGGAAAATTTTAAAGACGTTCTCAATGTCTTTTCGTTTTTGGGCTTCGTTTTAACGGGCGCGCTCAACGCCGCGTTTATGATTTTGATATCCTATAAATTCTTTCAGACGATGCAGCAGGTCGGGTACAGGGGCGACGAGTACGCCGTTTATTTGCACCGCAAGCGAAACGGCGCGATAACCCGCGTGTTTATGCTGTCGCTGTTATCTACCCTCGCGTTTTTTTTGGTGAACACCGCGCTTTCGGTCGTAGATAACCCCCTCGTAAACTACTGCGGCTTTATACCCTATTTTATCTTTCTTGCAATATACTTCGGCGGCGAAAAGCGCGCCAAAAAAAAGGTGCCGCTCGTCTACACGCGGCGTATGCTGAGGCTAATTATCTCGTTCTCGGTTTTAACCGTCCTGTTCAGCGTTATCGCAATGATAGGAACGAACGCCTTGTCAACCCTTTTGCCGCAAGGCTCGATACTTAAAAATTACAGATATTTTATACTTTGTTTTTCGCCCGCGCTCGTACCATACACGGTGCTACTTGCATATTATATAAATAAGCCGCTCGAAAAACGCATAAACAAAAAGTTCGTCAAAAAAGCGGAAAGCACGCTCGAAGATAGGAAAGACCTTATAAAAATAGGAATTACGGGTAGCTACGGCAAAACTTCCGTCAAAGAGATTTTAAAGGCGTTTTTGTCGATGAAATACGAAGTTTTATCGACGCCCGAATCATACAACACGCCGCTCGGAATTTCAAAAACGGTCAGCAACTTAGACGATAACGACAAAATTTTTATCGCCGAAATGGGCGCGAGAAGGCAGGGCGATATCAAAGAGCTTACTAAGATGGTAAAGCCCGATATCGCCGTCATAACGGGCGTGACCGCCCAGCACCTTGAAACGTTCAAAACTCTTAAAGCAATTGAAAGCGCAAAATACGAACTTATCGAAAACATGCCCGCGGGCGGCAAAGCGTACTTTTCGTCCGATAACGATATAACCGCTAAAATGTACGAAATGTGCCCGTATAGTAAGGTTTTGGCGGGTGCGGGCGATAAAACGCGCGGTAGCGTTTACGCCGAAAACGTAGAGATAAGTTTATCGGGAAGCAAATTTACGCTCGTATTAAACGGCGAAAAGGTCGATATCGAAACGAGGCTTTTAGGCGCGCATAACGTTTCTAACGTCGCGCTTGCGGCAGCGGTTGCGGCGGACTTAGGGGTAAGCTTAAAGGATATCGCGCTTGCGGCGGCAAGCCTTAAACCGGTGCGCCACCGCTTGGAGCGCATAGACGGCAAAAACGGCGTCATCGTGATAGACGACGGCTATAATTCTAATCCCGAGGGCTTTAAGCGGGCGATTGAACTTTTAGGCGCGCACGGCGGCAAAAAGTACGTCGTGACCCCCGGCTTTGTCGAACTCGGTTTCAGCGAAAACGAGTATAATTTTAAAGCGGGCGAACTCATGGCGGGGGTCGCGGATAAGGCGATACTTGTCGGCAGGGGCGGCGCGCTCCACGTCAAAGAAGGGCTTTTGTATCAGGGCTACGACCCCGATAATATCGTTATGGTCGGCGATCTTGACGAAGCGAAACTCACGCTTGCCGAGTTTTTGCGCCCCGGCGACGCCGTGCTTTTTGAAAACGACCTGATGGATAAATATTTGTAATAAGCGTTTTTGCGGGCAACGCCGCAAAAATAAACGGCTCTAAGCAATTCAAACGCTGTAGATTGCAGGCGTTCAAGGCGGCAATACGCCTATTTCATACAATCTCAACCAATAAACCAATGACGAATATATAAAAAACACTAAAGCAAAGGTATAAGCGGAGGTGTTTTTTTATGCGTAACGTTCTGGTGTTTTTCGGCGGCAAGTCGTGCGAGCACGATATTTCGGTTATAACGGGGGTTATGACTCTTAACAGCATAGATAAGTCTTTATATAACCCCGTGCCCGTGTATATATCGGGGGCGGGCGAATGGTATACCGGCGATATTTTAAAAGACGTATCTTTCTATAAAAAGCTAAACTATAAAAAATTAAAACGGGTAACGTTTATTTTCGGCGACGATTCGCTTTATATTTTAAAGGGTAAAAAAGCGTGCAAAAAAGTGCCCGTTTATGCGGCAATCAACTGTTTGCACGGCTTAAACGGCGAAGACGGATGCTTAGCGGGCGTTATTAAAATGAATTTTATCCCTTTTTGCAGCCCCGATTGTTTTATGAGCAGCGCGGCGATAGATAAAGGGTTAATGAAAACGGTTTTAAAAGGTCTTAATATAAAAACTTTAAATTGCATAAGTTTAACCCGCAGAGAGTTTTACGCCGATTGCGATAAGTTTATAAAAGCGATTGAAAAGGCGTTTACATATCCCGTTATGGTTAAGCCCGCGCGGCTCGGCAGCAGCATAGGCATTTTTAAGGCGGAAGACAAGGCGCACCTTGTCGAAGGCATAAAAGCGGCGTTTTTGTACGACGGCAAAATAATAGTCGAACCCGCGCTTGCGGGGTTTAAAGAAGTGAACGCCGCCGCAATGAAATTAAACGGCGAAATAATCGTCAGCGAAACGGAAGAACCCGTCACGAAAAACGACGTTTTAACTTTCTCGGATAAATACGTCGGCTTTAAAACGGGGGCGAAGAGAATTTCGCCCGCGCGGATAAGCGAAGCGGAAACGGATAAAATAACCAAAATAACCCGCAAAATTTACGAAAAGCTCGATTGCAGGGGGATAATACGGATAGACTTTTTCGTTTTAAACGGCGAGGTTTTGGTGAACGAAGTGAACACCGTCCCAGGCTCGCTTGCGTACTACCTTTTTGCGGACAGCATTAAAAAGTTCAGCGAAATTTTAAGCGGCGTTATCGAGCAAGGCGTTAAAGAGTTTAAAGAATATAAACTTAACGACTTTGCTTTTAAGTCCGACGTTTTGCAAATCGACGGCGTTAAGGGCGGCAAGTAGAATATTTTTGTCTGCGAGGGCTGGCGTGGTATATAAAAACGGTATATTTAAAGTAGGGCGGGGGCAAGATCTAGCCGCTTTTTATGCGCTTTTTATTTTGTCATTCTAAGCCGTAGGCGAAATATCTCGCGGGAGCGAAGGCGAAGTTAAATGCGGGCGGCTTACAAAAAGCAAACGAAGTTTGCCGCTAACCGCTAAATAATTGACAAATAAAACCCGAAAGGGTACAATAATTATAGAGTAGGTTGTACGGCTGCGGAGTACGAAAGTACGACGAGGAAAGTCCGAGCTTCACACAAGCAGGGTGCCGGTTAACGGCCGGTGAAGGCGACTTCAAGGAAAGTGCAACAGAAAGTACCGCGTCGCGTAAGCGGCGTAAGGGTGAAAAGGCGAGGTAAGAG
>CAKQMM010000067.1 GCA_934254755.1 uncultured Clostridia bacterium | reverse complement strand
CAGAAGTTAAACGCGGGCGTATTTATAAAGAGCAATCGAAGATTGCCGCTTCCGCGAGATTCTTCGGCAAAGCCTCAGAATGACAGCGATGGGTAGGAACGTCGAGGCGCCGTCCCCTACGGGCGACTCTGTCACTCTGAACGAAGTGAAGAGTCTCGTGAAAACGAAGGCGGCGGCTCAAACGCGGGCGGGGGTTATTTAAACCCGAAAACCGAACGTAGGGAAGGGGCTTGCTCCTTCCGTTTTTATATGGATAATTTTTTATATAGAATCAGCCAATCCCCCCCAGCCGTCACAAAATTATGTCGGCTGCCCCCCTTTTAACAAGTGAGGCAAGATGAGACAGAAGTTAAACGCGGGCGTATTTATAAAGAGCAATCGAAGATTGCCGCTTCCGCGAGATTCTTCGGCAAAGCCTCAAAGTGCCGGCGAAATAATCTAATCACTATCCGCTAATTAACAAAAACCCCTGCGCCGCAAGATTGCAACGCAGGAGTTTGTTAATTAAGTTAGTATTCAATTATTTTTTAAATAACGGGCCGTAGTTTTTGCACGCGCGGAAGTCCTGACCTTCCTTATCCTGTCCGAAAGCGTTCCATGCGGCGGGGCGATAAATATCTTTATCGTCAACGTTGTGCATCGCAACGGGTATGCGGAGGATAGAGCAAAGGGTTATCAAATCCGCGCCGATATGCCCGTAGGTAATCGCGCCGTGGTTTGCGCCCCAGTTGTTCATAACGTCGTAAGCGGACGTGAACGCGCCTTTGCCGGTAATGCGCGGGGTAAACCAGGTGCACGGCCAGGTGTAGTCGGTGCGTTTCCACAAAACGTCGGTCACGTTATCGGGGAGGTTGACCGTCCAGCCTTCCGCAATCTGCATAACGGGACCCAAGCCTTTAACTATATTGAGCCTTGTCATGGTGACGGGCATTTCCGCACGGGTGACGAATCTCGACGAGTAACCGCCGCCACGGAAGTAGCCTAAGTCGGCGTACGGCCACGTAGTGTGAGACATAAGGGTATCGGCGTCTTTTTCGGTAGTTTCCCACCAACGCTTCATAACGGGGTTGCCCGCTTCGTCTTTAACTTCGCCCGAAGCGTCAACGCACGCCGCGCCGCTGTTGATAAGGTGTATAAACCCGCCCGCAAGTTTTGCTTTGCCCTCGACGTCGTACCCCGTGACGCGTTTAACTGAGTCCGCCGACCAATAGGTTCTTACGTCCGCAAAGATTTGCGCGCGCCCCGTCAAAAGTTTGTTGAACAGCATCGAAACACCGTTCAAGGTGTCGTTTTCGGTCGCTAAAACGTAAGGTTCGCGCGCGCCGTTCCAGTCGAAAGTGGAGTTTAAAATACTTTCGGGGAAGTCGCAGTTCGGGTAGTAGTCCGTCCACTGGCGTTGTCCCTGGAAGCCGCCGACGATGGCGTTGTGTCCGACCGATTCTTCGGTAAAGTTTTTTTGAAGCGCCTTGTTGCCGTTAAACAAGTCTTTGATAATCATGCACATTTTAACGGTGAATTCCCAGTCTTTTTCTTTCTGAGCGGGCGTTTTTTGAAGTTCGGCGGGGTTTTTATCGAAGTCGGGGCGACAGTTTTCTTTAACCCATTTTAAAGCTTTTTCGTATTCCCTTTTGTCGTAAATTTTTTCGTTCATGCGGCGGATGATTTCAACTTCGTCCACCGATTCGACGCGCATGCCGAGATAGTCTTCGAAAAAGTCGGGGTCGATAATCGAGCCTGCAATACCCATAGTGATAGAACCTATCTGAAGGTACGACTTGCCGCGCATGGTAGCGGCTGCTACCGCCGCGCGCATAAAGCGGAGCATTTTTTCCGCAACGTCGGCAGGGATTTCGGTGTTGTCGGCGTCCATTACGTCTTTGCCGTAAATACCGAACGCGGGTAGGCCTTTTTGCGCGTGCGAAGCAAGCACTGAGGCAAGGTAAACCGCGCCCGGGCGTTCGGTGCCGTTAAAGCCCCAGACTGCTTTTATGGTGAGCGGGTCCATATCCATGGTTTCGGAGCCGTAGCACCAGCACGGGGTAACCGTCAAAGTGACGTCAACGCCCGCTTTTTTGAACTTATCGGCGCAAGCCGCAGCTTCCGCAACCCTGCCGATAGTCGTGTCGGCAACGATGACTTTCACGTGCTCGCCGTTCGAGTAAAACACGTTTTCTTCGATAAGTTTTTTCGCGCTTAATGCCATTTGCATGGTCTGATCTTCCAAACTTTCGCGCACTTTGATTTTCCCGCGGCGACCGTCGATCGTCGGGCGAATACCGATAACGGGATAGTCCCCTATAAGTCTTGATTTTGCCATAACATCTCCTTTAACCGAACTATACGTCGATTTATTTAAGTTTAATTTAGTTTTGCGGCGCGTCTAAGCGTTAGGTCGGCGACGCGCATTTTTAGTGTCCGTTTATTTTAATTTTATTTTTGCAACGCGGGCGTAAAGGTTGGTGCCGTATGAAAACGGCTCGACTTCAAACGAACGGTCGTCGCTCGGTTTAACGGGTTTATTCGTATCAAGCCACACGGCTTTATCTATTTTAACGCCGTCAAGTTTAACGAGCTTCCCGGTGCTTTCGCGGATAACGTCCGCGTCGGCGAGAATAGATGCGCCTTTTACTGCGGCGTAAAGATAGTCGCCGTCGGTAAACAAATCTGCGTTTTCAGCGTCGTAGTCCGCTTTTTTCACGTCATAAATAAAGTTTTTGTTCGCTTTTATCCACTTGCCGACGGATTCGAAAACGAACTTGTCCGCTTCGGGGATATATCCGTTGCCTTTAAGCCCCGTGTTTAACAAAAAATTACAGCCGTTTTTCTTGCAGTCGATAAGCGTACTTATTATATAGTCGGGCGTTTTAAGCGAAATATCGTTTTTCGCAAATCCCCAGTGGTCGTTGAGCGAGTCGCACACTTCGCCTGCGACGGGGCGGGCGGGAGAGTTTACCTTAAACGGCTTGCCGCGCTCGAAAGTAACGCTGTCAAGTTCGACGTTTCCGAGTTCGCCGTTTTTACTAAGCCCCGTGTTATTTATAATCATCGCTTCCGGCTGATATTTTCGTATAGTTGCGTAAAGCCTTTCTTCCTGCCAGTTCGCATCCCGCTTATCCCACATTCCGTCGAACCAAAACCCGCCTATCTTGCCGTAGTTTTTCGAGAGCGTTTCCACGCTTTTTACAAGATAGTCTATATACGCCTTAAAGTCGTTTTTATAATCTTCGTTATGCCAGTCGAGAAGGGTGTGGTAGAAAAACGGAACTACCCCCGCGGCGTTACATTCGCTCACGAACTCGGCGACTAGATCTCTGCCGCTTGCGGAATGGGGCGCGTCGAAGCGGGATAAACCTTGCGTATCGTATAGCGAAAACCCGTCGTGGTGGCGGGTGGTGAGAGTTATATATCTGCATCCCGAAGCCTTCGCGGTTTTAACGAGTTTTTTCGCCCAGTCTTCTTTAACGCGGAACTTATCCGTTAAGCCTTCGTAATAAAGTTTGTCTATGTTAAGAATTTTTTCCGCCCACTCGCCTTTAGCTAAAATGCTGTACAAACCGAAGTGGTTGAACATTCCGAAGGTTAGTTTTTTAAAATTTTCAACGTATTCGTAAGCCATAAGTTACCTCTGATTACTAACTGCGTTTTAAACGCCCGCAATTAAAAATCGCTTGATTTCAATTTAATAGTAATATATAATATATCAAAAGTAAATATAAAAAATAGTCAATTTAGTTAAGAATATGAGCGTTTTTAAAAACGGTAACGAAAATTTAATCGGGCGGGACGTTGAAAAGTCGGGCTACGGGGTAGAATTCCCCGCGCACGAGGAGGCTCGCACTATCCCCTTAGGCGACGACTTCCCTATAAAAGAAGTGCTCGTCGGCGTAACGAACCCCTTTTCGGGGTATTCCGTGTCACGCGCGGGGACGGGCAACTTTTATCTTATAGAATACGTCGTTTTAGGCGAAGGGAAAATGCGCGCGGGCGGCAAGACGGTTAAAGCGCGCGCGGGCGACGTTTTGTTTTTCAATAAGTCCGACGTGCAGATTTACCGCGCCGACGAAAAAAACCCTTTCAAAAAGATATGGGTGCAGTTTTCGTCCGACTATTTAAGCGCGACCATCTCTGCCTACGGCTTAAAAACGGGGGTGTATTCGGCGGACGCGGGCGCGGCGTTTGTCACTCTTTACAATCTTTCCAAAACCCCCGCGGGCGGGGCGACCGCTTACGCCGTTTCAAGGGCTCTTAGCGAAATTATTATATCGCTTGCCGAGACGAAAAGCGAAAATTTGACGACCGCCGCCGCCGTTAAAAAAGAACTCACGTTTTCGGTTTATCAAAAATGCGACCTTATAAAAATAGCCGAAAAGTTTAATTTAAGCAAGTCCGCGCTTATAAGGTGTTTCAAAAAGGAATACGGCGTCACCCCGTACGGATATTTGTTGGACGAAAAAATATCCGCTGCAAAAACTCTTTTAAAGACGACCAACTTAACCGTTAAAGAAATCGCGGCGCAGTTAAAGTTTACCGACGAACATTATTTTTCGGCTTATTTTAAAAAAACGACGGGCAAAACGCCCCTTATATATAGAAAAGAAGCGCGTAAGGCGCGCCCCCGCTCGGACTATTAACGCCGAAAAAAATTTTTATAAATTTTAAAAACCCGCTTAAAATTCGTTGACAATCGTTTTTTTTAAGCGTATACTACGACCATAAATTAAAGGAGAAAAGTTATGCTTTCGACTATCGCTATTATGGCTATCGCTTGCTTAATGATGTGCAACATGTTTATGATGCGCAATATTTTCGAGTGCAAAAAGGCCTAAAGCGACCCCTTAATTTTTTTAGCGAAATTAAAGCAGCGACCTTTTAGGCTCGCTGCTTTTTTGTTTAGTCGACAAACAGCCGAAACAAACGATATATCGGAAACGCAATTATCGGATAACTGTTTTTACCAAAAGTCAAACGAACTTCCTACGTAAAGGAGCATAAATGATAGAAATAAAAAACCTTTGTAAAACGTTCGGGTCGAAAAACGGAGAGTTTACCGCTCTTCACGATATCAGCCTTACGATAGAGGACGGCGACGTTTTCGGAATTATAGGTTTATCGGGCGCGGGCAAGTCAACGCTCGTCAGATGTATAAACCTTCTTGAACGCCCGACTTCGGGAAGCGTTATCATCGACGGCGAAGATTTAACCCTTGCTTCGAAAGAAGAGTTGAGAAAAACTCGCCGCAAAGTGTCGATGATATTCCAGCAGTTCAACCTTTTACAGCAACGCTCGGTTTTAAAAAACGTCGAACTTGCGGGCGAACTCAGTAAAGACGCAAACCGCAAAGAAAAGGCGATAGAACTTCTTAAAACGGTAGGGCTCGGCGATAAACTTTCGTCTTACCCCGCAGAGCTAAGCGGCGGACAACAGCAAAGGGTCGCGATAGCGCGCGCTCTTATGACCGATCCGAAAATTCTTCTTTGCGACGAAGCGACCAGCGCGCTCGACCCCGAAACTACCAAGTCGATTTTAGAACTTTTAAAAGACCTTAACAAAAAATTAGGGCTTACGGTCGTTATCATATCTCACCAGATGTCGGTTATCGAAGCGATTTGCAATAAGGTTGCGATAATAGACCATTCCGAAATCGTTACGCAAGGCAATTTGCAGGACGTGTTCCTATCCCCGAAAGAACCGGTTGCCAAAAAACTTATCTATTCGGGCAAAATAAACATAGGCATAAAAGGCGAAAAGTTAATAAAACTTATATTCGAGGGGACGACGGACGAACCGCTCGTCACCAAAATAATTCAGGAATGTAACATTTTATTATCCATAATTTACGCCGAAACGAAAGAAATAAACGGCAAGGTTTACGGGCAGACGGTTTTCAGACTTCCGTACTACGACGAAGATATCAAAAACCTTTGCGGCTATCTTGACAAAAACGGATTTAAGTACGAGGAGGTTGATAGCGATGACTTTTGCTGATATTATGTTAATGCTCGGCGAAACGCTCGCCATAACCGTTATATCCACTCTGTTTGCTTACGTTTTAGGGTTGCCGTGCGGCGTTTTGCTTAACGTGACGAGCAAAAACGGGCTTAAACCGTGCAAGTGGCTCAACTTTATAGTCGGCTTTATCGTGAATGTTTTGCGCTCGGTGCCGTGTTTGATAATAATAGTTATCTGCATCCCTTGGTCGCGCGCCTTTTTCGGAAGGGGAACGGGCGAGTGGTACACCATTTTAATTCCGCTAACCGTTTGCGCGTTTGGCTTCGTGTCGAGAATGGTAGAGCAGTCTTTGGCGGAAGTCCCCGCGGGGGAGATAGAAGCGGTTAAATCTCTCGGCGCAACCGACTTTCAGATTATTATGAAGGTGCTTATTCCCGAAGCGAAAGTTTCGCTCGTGACGGGCGCGGCGGTCGTTGCGGTAAGTATTATAGGTTACACTTCTTTCGCGTACAACATA
>CAKQMM010000066.1 GCA_934254755.1 uncultured Clostridia bacterium | reverse complement strand
CTTTCCCGCTTTCGCCCGGGATAGGCGCGGAATCTTCTTCGCTCGCCGAGCTTACCCCGTTTATCGCAGTTATGCCGTGACCTAAAGCGGTTATCGTGTCCGTTTTAATGTTTATAACCTGCGGCTCTTTATTTTTGCCGCCGAAAATCAAAACGCCTATTAAGGTGAGCGACAGTATCGGCAATATGGCAAGCAAGGTTAAAATTATGTACGCCGTTTGCGACGGAATAAGGGTTAATAAACTCCCGTCGTCACTTCTACTCAAATTAAAAACCGCGCCCAGAAAAAGCCCGCCGCTTATAACCGCGGATAAGAGCAAAACTATGAGGTAAGTTTTGCTTTTTTTGGTTTTATTTTTACTTTTTGCCATAATTACTCGCTTTTATCGGTTATATTCGCGTCGTTATTTTCTGCGCCAGCGTTTACGTTATCCGCGCCGCCGTTTAAGCCGTTACCGCTTTGCTTATCGCCTGCGCGCGTTGCCGAAATTTCGCTTGCGGCGGTTCTATCTCCGCTAAAATTATTGTTTTCGGTCTGCGTAGCCTTTTCGCCGCCGTTTTTATCGCGGAATTTAAGATGCTCTTTGCGGATGCGCTTTTTCGCCTTGCCCCACTCTTCTTTAAAGAACTTTTTGAAGGCTATAAACTGCTCCTCTATTTCGTTGAAAGACTCTTCCGCCGTATAATCTTCGTTTTCGCCGATTAAATTATAGCGTCTTCTCAACCCGTTATATTTAGCGGCGCAAAGAACGTTTTCGTCTTTAAGCGACTTAATGGTCGCGTCCTTTTCCTGATTTGCGCGAACTAAGCCCGCGTTTGCGTTGAGCGCGGCGGCGGTTTCCTGCTTCGCCCCGTCGATTTTGCCTAACAAATTATCTTTTTCGATATTGAAGGCGTTTTCTTGTTCGGATAGCTTATCGTTGCAAGCGTTTATAATATCGTCCTCGCGCCGTTTTGCGTCTGCTGACGCGGCGTTAAACTTCTCGTCGAATTCCGCCGTCATCTTTTCCGTTTTTTCGGCAAAAGCGACGTTCATTTCGGTGATTTTATCGTTTAAATCTTTAACGTTCGCGTCACGCTCTGCAATGGTCGCGGCAAGCGCGGCGTTATCGCGGCGTGCCAAAATCAATTCTTCCTCGCCTTGCTCTAACATTTTATTGCGTTTTTCAAGCGCAAGCATATATTCTTCTATGCCCTGCCCGCTCGCTTTAACTCGTTTTTCAAGCGCAAGCACTTGCTCTTTAAGTTTTTGCCGCGCGGCGTCCTTTTTCCGCTCTTCTTCCGCCTGATAATCGCAGTTTAACCTACCGCTTATATCCAAACCGTGTTGGTAGGTAATAAACGAAGTTGCCGCAATGCTTTCCGAAAAATTCTCTGCCGCTTCGCCCTGAAAACCGTCCACTTTTTTAACCTCTTCGGTTACGGTAAAACCTTGCTTTTCGTAAGCGGTGACGAATTCGTACAACGAAACGGCGGCTTTAAAGTTGCGGTTCATTTTAAGCACGTTCGTTTTCGTGATAGGCGGACGGAGCTTCGGCGTTTTTGCGACCTCTTCCATAAGCGGAGTTTTTAAGAACGCCAAAGTCAGCTTGTAAATCGCGTCTATTCTTAAAATAGTGTCTTTGCAAGGGTTGTTTTCACGCAAAAACTCGTCGTCTTCGCGCTTTTCTTTTAAATAAACGGCGTAGTCGATATTCTGTTTTGCGCTGTGAACGGACTTTTTAACCCGTAACTCGCCGCTGTATAGGTTCGTTAATTTTAAAATTCTGTCGTACCTTAAAGCGATAAAATCTCTCAGATAAGTGAGCAGTAAATACAAAAACCTGTTTTCGTAAACGGCAAAATCGGTAAGCCGCTCGGTGTTGTAAATTTTATCGGGAATAATATCGTCTTCCTCTTCGGGCTTACGCGTCAACAAATCGCTGTGGCGCGCTAAGTGCTCGACGGAATCTTTCGACACGTGCTTAGCCTTCTCGATAGGAACGACTTCGCCGTTCGTTTTAATAAACTGACGGTTTTCGTCTATCGCCTTTTGCACGAACACCAAGCCTTGTTCTATCGCGTTTATCCAGTCTTCGTCGATAACGCAAACGTTGCGGGTAACCGTTATAGACTCGATTTCCGCTGACTGACTTTTTATCGTTTCTTTAAGTTTTACGCAATTACGGTCTTTGCCGACGGACTTTTTATATTCCGTTATCGCGCGATAGTAACTGTTTAAAATACCCATAATTTTATCTGCTTAGTTTTTAAAGCGTTCCTTAAATCGATTAAGCGTTCTTTTCGATGCGGTGAACACATTCTTTGCAAAGTTTCATTTTGTCGTAGCCGAAAAGCGTGTCTAAATAGTCGCAGAATTCTGCCGCCACGCTCCTTACGTATACGGGGTTTTGCATTTCGAGCTTGCGCATTATCTTCTTTGCGAGTATGTCGTCCAAAGCTTCCGCTTCTTCCCCGCCGCACGCTTCGTATATCGGCACGTACGTTCTTATCTGTTTCATTATTCGGTTCCCGAACGTTACGTGGAACTTAGCTATCATATACTCGTCGAGTTCTTTCAGCCTCTTTTCGTTCCTGACCGTAAGCCCGTATTCTTCTAAAGCTTCTTTCCCGAGCTCTTTAAACCTTTCCGCGGTTATGTGTAAGTTCTTTACCCTCTTTCCGCCGAACTTTTCGCACTTCGTGTCAAGGTTCATTATCATCGCGCGGTCGTATACCTTATCGGATATTGCAAAAGTCGAATCGTCGTTGTTTGCCGTACCTATAAACCACATATTGTCGGGGAGCCTTATTCGCCCGTCTTTTAACTGCTTCGGGTCGTTATCCCACGTATCCGTTACTACGTCTAAGTATCTTTCTTCTACGTTCGGTATTTCAAGCAACGATAAAAATTCCGCAAAGTAATACTCTACGCGCGCTATGTTTAATTCGTCAAGCAGCGTTACGTATATATCTTTGCTGTAATTCGCTTCGTACATCTTTTGTAAAAGCGTCGTTTCGTTAAACCGCTTCGTAAACTCGTTGTAATACCCTATTAAGTCCGTCCTTTCTTTCCACATCGGTTGGACGGGAATTACGGTGGTCGTATTATCTATGTATTTTCCGAACGCGAACGCAAGCGACGTTTTACCCGTACCCGACATACCTTGCAATATTACTATATGACTTACGAGTAAACCCGATATAAACCGTCTTATATCGTCGATTGAATAGTAAAGCTTCAACTTTTGCGCGCAGTAGTTCCTGAAATCGTCGCATATCTTTTTTAAAGTTACGTTATCGTCGTACTTTACCCTTTCGTACGCCATGCGGTTTCTGTCGATTCGGCTAAGAACGTTGAACCTTTCGCGGTTACCGCCCTTTTTAACCTTTTTGTCGCCTTTCCCGCTTTCGCCCGGGATAGGCGCGGAATCTTCTTCGCTCGCCGAGCTTACCCCGTTTATCGCAGTTATGCCGCTCGCTTCGATTTTAGCGGTTATGTTATCGCTTCCGCGCCCGTTTTTGGTCATAAGCAAAACGATGAGCAAAATAACTATAACGATAAACACCGCGGCGTAAATAAACATGGCGTTCCACGAAAAGAGCACGCTGATAAAACTTAATAGGTTCAGCGCATTTAACGCGCTTAAAATTTCAAACATATTAAACCCCTCTGTTGTTGCCGTTTATATCCGTCGCTGTCGGAATATCGTAAGCCGCGTTTGCAGGCGCCGCGCCACCGATATATTGTGCCGTAGCGACCGTCTGAGCGGCAGTTTGGGGAGCCGTTTCAACGACCCGAACGGGAACGTCCGCCCTGATAACCTTTTTACATTCCGAAACGTTATCGTCGCCGAACACGTCCTCTAAAATAGCGGATAAAGTGACCGCGTCTTTTTGCGGGTGCGCCCTGAACGCGCGCGTTGCGGGGAGGACGAGCTTTGCCGCGACCGCAAAGTCGATAGCCGCGGTTTGCTCTCCGCCGACGGCAAGATAAACGCTGGTTTCTTTTTCGAGCGAGGTCCACGCCTTGTTTTTGACGGTGAAGTCAACGCGGGCGGTGAGCTCAGAATCGAGTTTATCGACGCGTTTCCACAAATCTTCGCTTACGGTGTACGCCGTGCGCGCCTTTTCGACGAGCGTTTCAAACTGGTAGTGGCTGGGCGGGAATGCTTCGACGTCCGCCGACACGCCGTTTCTTCTGAGGGTTAATACGACGGTTTCCTGCACGTCTTTCAAGAATTGCGGAAGTTCGCCGTCGTCATCCGCGCGCGGAAGTATAAACGCGTGGAAATTAGGCGTTACGGTAAGTTCCATATTGTCCGAAACGGGCAAAACGTAACTCCTCGACGGGTTCACGAAGTACTGAATCAAATCGACGAAATAATCGCTCATTTTCGCGAGCCTTACGTTTTTAAGCGTGGCAAAGCACATTTTGCCTTCGTTTTCCGCCGCGCTTCCGACCGCCAAAGCGATATTGCGCTTGAACGACGAATTGCCGCCGATGGTAAACAAATCGTCTTTTCCGACGAAGGTGTCGTCAACGACGTCCGTATACGCCGTGCCGAAGAAAAATTCGCTCACTATTTTAGCAAAGTCGGATAAAATATCGTCCGCGCCGCCCTTTAAAATTATAAGTTTAGAGGAGCCTATTGCGGAAACGAGTTTTTTAACGTCTTCTTCGGAAACGTCTATGCCCTTGTTCTGAACGTAAGCGAACAAGCGTTTAACGCAAGTTGCAAGGGTAAGACCGCGCTCGTAGTATTTGCTTAAATCTTCGTCAACGCCGTCTTCGGCTGCCTGTTCGACGGAATCTTCGTCGACTTCCGCAAACTCAACGGAGAATAATTTATCGTAAAGCGAAACGTTGGTTGCCGAAACGTCAACGTAGCCCGTTTCGATTTGCGTGTCGTCCGCCTTTTTAGGTTCGCCGTTTAAATACTTGTTTTTGGAAACCTTATACGTGACAAGGAAGGTTATAAACAGTATGGCAAGGGTCGCGCCTATAATAATTTGCACGTATAGCCCCACCACGCTTAACAAGAACAAATCGAAGTCGATAATATCGAGTCTGTTAAGTATCTCGGTAACTAATATCAAGCCTATGCATACCGACACGATTATCAAGGCGACTTTTGAAGCCGTCATCGCTTTTTTATGCGAGTTTTTTGTGCTAACCTGAGTTTTCAACCTGTAACCCCCTTCAACTATGTTGGTTTCCGACTGTAAATAGTCCGCTTTGTTTTCGGTTTTTTTGAAAGTTGCGCTGCCCGTATATATTACGCTCGTTAAACGTATATCGCCCGCGCTTGCGCCGACGTACACTTCGTACGCGCCCTTTTCGACGACGTAATCTTTTTGCTCCGCATTATAGTAAGCAAAATCGCTATCGCTCAGCGTTACTGAAATTTTACGCTTTTCGCCTGCGTTTAGTTTAACCTTTTCAAACGCTTTAAGTTCGCGCGCGGGGCGTAAAGCGGCGGTGTTCTTTTTACCTAAATAAATCTGCGCCGTTTCCGCGCCTGCGGTTTTTGAAGTGTTTTTAACGTA
Source organism: uncultured Clostridia bacterium (assembly GCA_934254755.1). GTDB lineage: Bacteria > Bacillota > Clostridia > Christensenellales > Borkfalkiaceae > HGM11412. Next base: position 1,042 of record CAKQMM010000066.1, on the reverse strand, counting down.
AAACTCTATTTTTTTGCCCGTTATTTTAAGCCCGTAATACTCGAATTGCGAGTAGCTTAGCCCGTAACCGAACGGATATTTAACTTTAACGCCGTTCGTTAAATAGTCGCGATATCCTACGATAGGCCCTTGCTTGTTTCTGCCGTTTACAATATCCGACCTAAGGGTGTAAAACCTTTCGTCGCCGTCCGTATAAACGGTATAGGGGAGCCGCCCCGACGGGTTTGCAAGTCCCGTTACTATTCTGAGCACCGCCTCAGCGGCGTATCTTCCGCTTGACGGCGAATAAAGCGCGGCGCTCACGTCGTCTATAAACCCGCCGTCCGGCATAAATTCGCCCACCGCAACGGCTATTATAGGCTTGCCTAACCCGTTTAATTTATCTAAAAGCGCAAGTTGGTTAGAGGGTATGCGTGAGATTAAAGAGGAAGATTCTCTTTCTTCCCTGTCCTCGCCAAGACCAACGAAGTATAATATCGCGTCTGCCCTTTTAGATAATTCAACGGCTGCGTTTTCAAGCTCGTCGGATCTATCGAACCCTAAGTCGTACCCGCGCGAAAACCCGCCGAACACGACTCCGTTATAATTCGCGCCGATTTCTTTTACCGTATCGACGAACGATTTGCCCCCCTTAAAACCGAGGGAAGCAACGTCGCCTACAATCGCGACGCTCGCGCCCTTTTTAAGCGGGAGCGCATTTTTTTGATTTTTTAAAAGAACGGGTAAAGCGTAAGATATATTCTTTAAAACCTCGTCGTTTCCGACCGCTTCGCTTAGAGCGGGGGCAACTTTTGCCGACTCGCCCAAAAAGTTATACGCAAACTCGAAAACTTTATCGACGGCGGCGTTTATCATATCTTCGCTTATAGCTAAGCCGTCCTTTAGCGCCTCGTTCAAACTCTCGGTGCCGAGCGCGCCGTTTTCTATTTCCTTTTCAAGGTAAATATAGTTGCGGTACGCCTCGTCAACGCTTTGCGCGTTGCCGCCGAAGTTTACGGGGAATTTAAAATCAAATTCGCCCTCGCCCGTTTCAACCCCTACG
>CAKQMM010000065.1 GCA_934254755.1 uncultured Clostridia bacterium | reverse complement strand
TTTAACCGTTAAAGGAAGCTTTTTTATCGACGCGACGGGCGACGGCGATTTGCTCGCGTTTGCGGGATGCGGTTTTACGCTCGGGCGGGATAGCGACGGGCTTTGCCAGCCGATGACGACTTGTTTCCGCGTGTGCGGCGTGGACGTAAATCAATTTATGCGCGAGTACGACGGGCTTCAAAAACTTTACAAAGAAAAACGCGCGGCGGGCGAGATTAAAAACCCGCGCGAAAATATTCTCGCCTTTTTGCATATAGGCGACGGGGTGGTGCATTTTAACACCACGCGGGTGGTAGGCTTAAACCCCGCAGACGTTTTCGACAGGACGAAAGCGGAATTCATCGCGCGGGAACAAGTCCTTGAAATCATGAATTTTTTAAAGACTAACTCTACCGCGTTTAAAAAAGCGACCCTTATATCCGTCGCACCCGAAATAGGCGTAAGGGAAAGCCGCAAGCTAAAGGGCGAATACGTGTTGACGGCAGACGACTTAAAAAGTTACCGGCAGTTTGACGACGCCGTCGCTTACGGCTCGTATATGATAGATATCCATAGCCCTACGGGCACGGGAACGGAATATTTTGTGTTCGACCCCGCTAAATTTTACAGTATTCCGTACAGATGCTTGCTCCCCAAAGAGCTTGACAATTTGCTCGTTGCGGGCAGGTGTTTGTCGGCGGACCAGGCGGCGCACTCGGCCGTAAGAATAATGCCGACCTGCGCGTGCTTGGGCGAGGCGGCGGGGGTTGCCGCAGCCCTTGCGGTTAAAAACAATTTAAAAAACCGCGAAGTCGATATCAAAACTCTTCGTGCCGAACTTAAAAAAGGCGGCGCGTTTATAAGCGATTAAATTAAGCGGCTATAAAACTCCGTTTATCCGCGATTGCGATTTAAAAAATTATGGATATATATTACTCTTTAAAAAACGTCGATTACGAAATATCCGCAAGCGATTTGATAAAAAACTTGCCCGAAAAGGTTATTGCGCACGTGTTGATTTACACCGATAAAGCCGCGCGCATCGACAGCGCGACCGCGTGGAACTTGCTCGATAAAGTTACCCAAAAAGCGTTTTCTAAAACGCTTGACGGCGTTTCGTTTGATAGCGAAAAGCCAACTATACGCGGGTTTTATATATGCGTATCGCACTCTAAGGGCGTGGCGGTTGCGGCGGCGGCAAGCGAAAACTTCGGCGTCGATTTAGAGCGCGTAGACCCCGCCCGCGCTACCGAAAAACTAAAAAAGTTTTTAAACTCTGAGGCTTCGAGTTTAGACGAATTGTTTATAGACTGGTGCAAGCGCGAAGCGGCGATTAAGTTTTACGGCGAAGTAAAAAAGGACTATGGCGAACTTAATTTTTTAACGGGCGTGGCGGAACTTTTCGGCGAAAAATACGCGTACGCATTCGCCGCAAAAGAAAAAATAAATTTAAAGCGTTGCTAAAACAACGCTAAAATTAAAAATAAAAAGGAGCATAAAATGAATAAAAAAATCAAAATTTTGTTTCAGGGTGACAGCATAACCGACTGGGGGCGCGATAAAGCAGATTTTCACGACCTTGGCGGCGGATATGCAAAATACGCAGCCGAAAACATTAAAAACAAGTTTACAGGCGTTGAGTTCGAATTCGTTAATTTAGGGATAAGCGGCAATCAGACGAAAGATTTAGAGGAAAGGTTGCAAAGCGATTTTATCGACGTTCAGCCCGATATCGTTTCGATTATGATAGGCATAAACGACGTGTGGCATCACGCCGAACAAAGAGACTGGATTGAAAACGACGTGTTTAAAGCCCGCTATCGCGCCGTTTTAGCAGGGATAAAAGAAAAAACGAACGCTAAAATCATGATGATGGAACCGTTTTTGATGCCCGTTGCGGATAAATTGTATTTCAGGGAAGATTTAGATCCGAAGATTCAAATCGTTCGCGCGCTTGCGCGGGAATATGCCGACGTTTATTTACCGACGGACGGTCTTATGGCGTCCGAGTCTATCGGAAAAGATATTCTTGATTTTGCGAGCGACGGCGTTCATCCGTCCGAGTACGGCAGGGGTTATATCGGCAAACTTTATTGCGATTACGTTTCACCGCTTATAGAAGCCGTTTTAAGCGAGCGCAAATAAAAAACGTTATAAATTTCCGCACATAACTACGTGCGGAAATTTTTGTCGTTTACAAACTAACCGCGTTGTGATAATATTTAATTAATTTAATTAAAATTTAAGTTTGCGGGGTACTCTTTTTATAGCGCCGAAGTTATCGGCGTAAAATACAGGCTCAAAAAGGCAAAAGCTATGAAGTTGTTATTAGCGGAAGACGAGCGGGACTTGGAAGCGTAAATTTAAAAACGGCTTGGTTTATAAGCCGTTTTTATTTTGCTCGTGTAATTGCGCTCTTGACTTAAACGCGGTTTTCGCATATAATAAACTTAACGAAGTAACGTTAAAAGGCATAGCCGTTATAAGGGGGAAGGTTTGATTAAAAACGATTTAAGGCGGTTTTCGGCGCACACGGGGATAATTTTAAACAGATTGTCGGTCGTTGCGCTCGTCGTAACCGTGATATGTATGCTGTCAACGGTGTTCACCGTGCTCTTCTACGTATTTGCGCTGTTTATGTGGTTTGCGCTTATTCTCTTTACCGTAGGCGTTGTGTTGCTGAACGAAGATTACAGGACGTTTCCGACCCGCGCCACGAATATTTTTGAGTATATTAAAAAAATTACGCCCATAGTTCCGAATATCGCAATGGTCGGGATGATAATTTCCGCCGTAAGCCTTATTTTAATGGCGTTCGATTTAAATTGGGAAGAGGCGAGAAAGCGGTTTGTGTTTCAGATAGTGATTTTAATCACGTCGGTTATACTGTTTGCTATATCGTTTTCGATTTCGGCGGGGGTAGATCAATGAGTAAACCGAGCGGCAGATATAATTTCACTTTAAACCTTTACAACAACCGCTGGTATAAAGCGGACGTTTACGTTGACGGGGTTAAGGTTCAGAATAAAGAAAAGAGATTCAGCGCGCCGATGAGGTACGAGCATTCTACCGATAACGACGTCGTAAACGTGGTTTTTAAAAAGACGTTTGAAATAAATTCAAAGCTTTATATACTTAAATTTTTATTCTACTACATTCTGAGCGTTTTCGGAATTTTCGACGTGCGCGAGAAAAATTTCAGGACGATGGAAGTCGAGTTTTTCGTCGATTTAAAAAAAGCGCAAACGGTTAGCGTGCGGCTTGCGCCTTACGCGGAGGGCGGGGCGGCGGTTTTATTCGATCCGGAGACGGTTTCGATGCAAAAAAACGTTTTTTATGAAGATCAAACGGCAAAAGCCCGTCAAAAAACTCTTAAAAAAGTAAAAATATTATTTACCGTGGCGGTTTTTATAATCGCGGCGGCGATAGCGATTTTCAAAATAGTAAATTAAAAATCGCATATAGTTTGATTTAACGGGGGGAATTATGAAATATTTTATACGAAACAAAGCTTTGACGCTTGCGGGCGGGTCAACCGTGACCGACGAGTCGGGCGCAAACGTTTTAAAGGTGGCGGGCAAGGTTTTTTCGCCCACGCACAAAAAGAAAGTCAAAACGCTTGGTAATGAAAAACTTTTCACAGTGCGCAATAAATTCTGGCACTTTTTGTTTTCAAGCGCGTTTATTTTCGACGCGGACGGTAACAAACTCGTTAAAATAAGCGAGCGCGTGGGCTTCGGGTTTAAAGTCGTAAACTATGGCGAAGATTTTGCCGCTGAAAAAGAAGGAAGAAGTTACGCCGTTTACAGATCGGGCGAGCTTGTTTTCACCGTCAAATATGAAAACACCGCTAAAAATCTGATAGCCGATTGCTATGAGGCGGATGTTTTTAAGGAAGAAGATTTGCCGCTTGCCGTTGCGTTTACGATAGCTTTCGATAACGTGAACGACGCGATTAAGCGCAGGACGACGCGTTGAAAGTGCAGTTTTAAAGATTAAGCGGCTTAAAAAGGAGATAAATGTTTAACGTTCTCGTTGCCGAAGACGATTACAATATCCGTCGGCTTATAGAAATAAAACTTAAAAACGCGGGATATTCGGTCGTCCCTGCCGTCGACGGGGAAGACGCGCTCTGTAAATTTCACGAAAACCATATCGACATTATGGTCGTGGATGCGATGATGCCTAACAAGGACGGGTTCGAGTTCGTTAAAGAATTACGCCTTGCGGGCGATAAAACGCCGGTTATTATGTGTACCGCGCTCGGCTCTATCGACGATAAGGCGGCGGGGTTTTCGCTCGGCGTGGACGACTATATGGTTAAACCCGTCGATTTCGACGAGCTTACAATGCGCATAAAGGCGATTTTACGGCGGGCGAATATGGTCAGCGACAGAAAGCTTACCGTCGGTTCGGTTACGCTCGATTACGACTTGCTTACCGTTTACGACGAAAAAACCCGCGTTCAGCTTACTAAAAAAGAGTTTTGTATATTGTTTAAGTTGCTTGCCTATCCCGAAAAAACCTTCTCTAAAAGTCAGATATTCGAAGAATTCTGGGACTTTGCCAGCGACGCGGAAGAAGATTCCGTTAAGGTTTACATCAATAAAATAAGGAACAAAATCGAGTGCTTTAAAGAGATCGATATCGACACCGTGCGCGGGGTGGGGTACAGAGGGATAAGGAATGAATAAAAAACCCCTTAAAAACGGGTGGTTCACCAAAAAGAACGTTATACCCGTGTGGATAATATTTTTCGTCGTGCTTGCGGTGTGGATAATAGCGCTTCTTCTCGGCATGTTTATAATGGACCTTGTTAACGATATATCGAAAGACCACCCCGAGATGCGCGTGACGGGCATTTTGTTCGCTTTCGGCGGAGGAAGCACGCTTTTCGCGCTGATAATAGCGTGGGTGCTTTCTAATAAGAGCGTGAAACTCGTCAACAACATAAACGAGAATTTAGATAGAATCGCAAAAGGCGACTTTACGACCAAAGTCGAGTATAAAACCAAGAACGAATACGTTATGTCGGTCGTCAACAACTTCAACAAAATGCTCGACCAATTAAACAGCGTAACCGTTATGAAAAACGACTTTATTTCGGTCTTTTCGCACGAGTTTAAAACGCCGATGGTCAGTATTAAAGGCTACGCCGAACTTTTGACGGAAAGCAAAAACTTAACGCCCGACGATAAAGAGTGCCTCGACATAATTATTAAAGAATGCGACAGGCTTTCGCGCCTTGCAAGCAACGTTATGCTTTTATCTAAGCTTGACAGTCAGTCTTTCGTGACGAGCCGCCAGACCTTTTCGCTCAGCGGGCAGATAGAAGAAACCATTATACTTTTAGACGGCATTTTCAAAGAGAAAAACTTAACCGTCGAAACCGATCTTAAAAGCGTTAAATATCAAGGGGATAAAGACCTTATAAAAGAAGTGTGGATAAACCTTCTCGTAAACGCGGCGAAGTATTCTAAACCCGACGGTAAGATTAAAGTGTCGGCGAAAGCCGTTGACGGCAAAGCCGTGGTGACGGTGGAAGATAACGGCGTCGGAATGAGCGAGGAAACGCTTAAAAAAGCCTTTGACAGATTTTATCAGGCGGACGGCAGACACTCGCGCGGGGGATTAGGCTTAGGGCTTAATATATGCAAGCGCATAGCGGAACTTTGCGGCGGGGAAATAGTCGCGATAAGCGAACTTGACCGCGGCACTAAGATAACCGTCAAGTTGTAAAACGACTGAAATAAGAGAATTAAAAAATGCGTTGCGGTGAGAGCAACGCATTTTACTATGCTTTTATATAATTATTTTTTAAGCCACGTTGACGGGCTTAACGCGATTATAACGGGGTAAATTTCAAGCCTTCCGAGAAGCATCGTAAACGTAAGCATAAGTTTAGATACGTTTGAATATCCGCCGTAATTCCCCATGGGGCCTACCGCGCCAAGACCGGGGCCTACGTTGTTAAACAGCGACACCACCGCCGAAAAGTTCGTTTCCACGCCGAAGTTATCGAATATGCTTATAAACACGAAAACCAACAGAGTTATCGCCATGTAAAGCCCGAAGTAAGAGGTAACGCCGTTCACCGTCGTTTCGTCCAAAGCTTTATCCATTTTGACAACTTCGATAGACTTCGGGCGAAGCGCTTGCTTGATATCCCTGCGGAAGCGTTTGAATAAAATAACTACCCTCGAAACTTTAAGTCCGCCCGCCGTCGAGCCTGCCGAACCGCCTATAAACATAAGGACTAACATTACGCTTTTTGAAAAGGTAGGAAAGGCGTTGTAATCGGCGACCGAGTAACCCGTCGTGGAAATCGTCGAAGCAACTTCAAAGGCGGCAACCCTTAAACTTGCGGCAACGCTTTCGTAAACCGAGTAAACGTTCACGGTTATGGCCGCCACCGCCGCAAGCACTATGCCCATAAAGGTCAAAAATTCCGTGTCTTTTATAACGTTTTTTACTTTGCCGACCAAAATTAAGTAGTAGCAGTTAAAGTTTACGGAAAAAAGGACCATAAACCCCGCGACGACCCATTGAATATAGGGGCTGTAACCTGCTAAGCTGTCGTTTTTAATTCCGAAACCGCCGGTGCCCGCCGTGCCGAACGAATGTAAAAGGGCCTCGAAAAA
>CAKQMM010000064.1 GCA_934254755.1 uncultured Clostridia bacterium | reverse complement strand
TTTTTTGCTTCCTTCCCATAAAAATATGCACCTCCTAAAGTGTCTAACTTTTGGGGTGCATATCACAAAATGGCGGGTATTTTTTTGTTTAGCGGATAGTGATTAGTAGGGGTCGGCACACACCATGCCCGCATGTAGTAAGGGGGGGCCGGCGCACACCATGCCCGCCTTGTGGTTAGCGGGCGGTTTATTTGACTGTCATTCTGAACAAGCGATAGCGCAGTGAAGAATCTCCGCGGAAGCGGCAGCCGTTGCTTGCTTTTTGTATGTACGCGCGCATTTAACTTCCGTCTTCGTTTCCACGAGATATTTCGCTTACGCTCAATATGACACTACTCTCTGTCATTTTTCACTGCGTTCAGGATGACGGGAAACGGGATAATCTTATACTTTATTAACTAACGAGCGATTGCTTATAATTAGGCTCTACTTAACTTTAACAACCGCGGCGAAGACGGTTGCGCCGTTTGATTCGCACTTTATAACGTAACCCGTTTCGGTTTTTTTGCAGGATACCGCTATTTCGTCGCCATAGCGCGTTTCTTTATAAAAATGCGTTTCGATTTCATCGATATCCATTGCGTAAAATTCGGCGGGCGTAAACGCGTTGACGATCTGGCGGATATAGCAAACGTTATTGGTGTGGTCGTTAAAATCAACGTCCGAAAGGGTAACTTTATAGGTAAGCCGCGGCTCGAAGTCGCCGTCTAAATCGGGTTTGGTAAACGCGCCCGCGCCTGCGCGCTCGTTTAAAAGTTCGTTAGGGTAGGGTATGCTTGACGAAACTTTAAGCTGGCGGGTGGTCGCGTCAATCAAGCACCAGTCGCTCGTTCCGCAAATCAAAACTTCGCCGCTCTCGCTTAAAATCGAATATTCCCTTACGAACCTTACAGCCGACGGTTTAAGCGGCCACGTTTTTATTGTTATCGTTTCGTTTTGCTTCGGCAAGCGGTAAATTTTCGCTTTCTCTTTACTAAGCACCCATAAAAGGTTAAACCTATCGTAAAGTTCCTGCGCCGATAAACTCATATAGTTTACGTGAATCGCCGCAACGTCCTGAAACGCGTCGAAAATAGCGGGGACGCTAAGGCGCATTTCTCTGTCCGCAAACGAACTTGTTATAATTCTGTTTAAAGTGTAAAATTTTTCGTTCATAATTAACCTTTTTGCCGTAACAAAGGCGGGGCGAACCGCACCCTTAAATAGCGGGCAAAACGCTTGTGTTTATAAAAACCCCCGACGGTGGTCGGGGGGAGTGTAAAAATCAGTCGACGACTTCTTCGAGAACGTCGCCGGTTGCGCCGCATAACGGGCAGACGGGTTCAACGCCGTCTTCGACCGTAAAAACGTGGCCGCAAAGCAAACATCTATACTTTTTCATATAAACATCGCCCTCCTTTGACTTGATTTTATTGCTTAAATTATATCGCGCTTTTTTATGTTTGTCAACCCTAATTTATAGGGCGGGGCGTTAAACTTGCTCTTGGTGGACGAAGGTCTTTTTATAAGTAAGCGGACTTGCGCCGTACTCTTTTTTAAACAAATTGCAAAAGTAGGAAACAGAGTTAAAACCCGTGCGCTCGGCAATTTCGCGTATGCTTTTATCGGAAAATGTGAGCATATCGGCGGCGGCTTTTAGTTTGACCTTGTTTAAGTAGTCAACGAAGTTTATCCCCGTTTCACGCTTAAACGAGCGGCAAAAATAACTTTTGTTCAAAAAGAATTTTTCAGCCGTGTCTTCAACCCCGTGAATTTTCCTGTAATTATCTTGAACGTATTTAATAATCGCGTCGATGTGGTTTTCGGGCACGAAAGTGTCGTCTTTAAGCTGCGGTAGCCCGCACAAAATGTACAATAGTTCGCCGAGCAGTAAATAACTGTTTTTTTGTCTGCCTTCCGCCTGATTTTCGCGCAGTTCGTTAATTATGCCTATAATTTTATCGCCGTCTTTATCGGCGGGGTGAACGTGATAGTTGTTGAACGCCGAAAGCATTTTTTTAGCGACTTCGGGTGCAAAAAACTTGTATAAGCAATCGCTTTTAAACCCTAAAAGCGCGCGGTTCGAGCCGCCGCCGCCCGTTCTGTGCAAAGTGTTCGGCGGAATAAGCACCACGTCGCCGGGGTAAACTTTAATGAACTTATCCCCTATAAAATACTCGCGGTTTCCCGCAAGCAAAAAATAGAGTTCGTAAGATAAGTGCGCGTGCATCGAAGGCATCGTAAAGTTGGTGCTTCTTATCTCCGCAAACAAACCGAATTCGTCAAAATACTGGTTGCTGGTCATTTTTAAACTCCCCTTTTTTGAAAAACCGCAAATATGGTCAATATTTTACAATATTTTATCCTTTTATTTTGAACTTGTCAATATTTTGTAATGTTTTTTAATTTTTATTGCGGTAAAATAGATACGGAATTAAAAAAACGGCACAAGCGTGCCAAACTAAGGCGCATAGCCTAAGGAGATTTTTATGAAATACGAAAACAACAAAGTAAGCGAAATTAAACTTGCGTATATCGGCGGCGGTTCGCGCGGCTGGGCGTGGGGATTTATGAGCGATTTGGTTTCTGCAGACGATATAAGCGGCGAAGTGCGCCTTTACGATATAGATAAAGACGCCGCTAAGCGTAACGAAATTATCGGCAACAAATATAATAACGCGGAAGGCGCTAAATCGCATTGGGACTACGTCGTGAAAGACAGCCTTAAAGACGCTTTGACGGGCGCGGACTTCGTTATAATATCCATTCTTCCCGGCACTTTCGACGAAATGGAAAGCGACGTTCACACCCCCGAAAAATACGGAATTTATCAGTCCGTAGGCGATACGGTCGGCGCGGGCGGAATAGTAAGGGCTCTGCGCACTATGCCCATGTACGAAGAAATCGGTCTTGCGATTAAAGACTACTGCCCGAAGGCTTGGGTTATCAACTACACCAACCCCATGACCGTTTGCGTAAGAACCCTATATAGGGTGTTCCCCGAAATTAAAGCTTTCGGTTGCTGCCACGAAGTTTTCGGCACGCAGAAGTTCCTCGTTAAAGCTCTTGAAAAAATTAAGGGCATTAAAGCGGAAAAACGCGCGGATATGAAGGTAAACGTCGTCGGCGTAAACCACTTCACCTGGATAACCGAAGCGAAATATAAAAATATCGATATGTTTGAGGTTTACAAAGAATTCGTCGATAAATACGCTGACGAGGGCTTCCTTGAAAAGGTTGACGACAACTGGATGAACAACGGGTTCGCCACTTCCGAAATGGTTAAAATGGACTTGTTCAAACGTTACGGCTACATTGCCGCCGCGGGCGACCGTCACCTTGCCGAATTCTGCCCCGGCAGATGGTATTTAAAGGACAGAGAAACTGTTGAAAAACGCTGGAAATTCGGTTTAACTTCCGTTAAATGGCGTAAAAAAGATTTGGCGGACAGATACCAAAGAAGCGACGATTTAATCAGCGGCAAAGAACCCGTCAAACTCAACAACACGGGCGAAGACGGCGTGAATCAGATCCGCGCGCTTTTAGGGTTACAAGAACTCACCACCAACGTTAATATTCCCAACAAAGGGCAAATTCCCAACCTTCCGCTCGGCGCGGTTGTCGAAACCAACGCGGTGTTCCGTGCGGACGAAGTAACCCCCGTTTTTGCGGGCGACATTTGCCTATTTACGCGCTCATCACCCGCATCGTCGGCGAGCAGGAAGAAGTCGTTAAAGCGGGCGCGGAAAAGAATTTAACGAGAGCGTTCAACGCATTCCTTAACGACCCGCAACTTTCCTACATCGGGTTTGACGACGCCAAAAAACTTTGGGACGAAATGATTAAAAACACCGAAAAATATCTGACAATGTACAAAAAATAATTAGTCGAATTTTATAATTTTATAAATATATGATAAAGGAAATAAACGGCGATTTAACGCACGATTTGCTCATTGCAAACGAAAAACCTAAGTTCAGATACGAAAGCGGCGCGTACTCGAAAGAGTACTGCGCCCGTTTGCGTAAAAAGTTCAACTCCCTCCTCGGCGTAGATAAAATCAAAAAGAACGCTTGCCCCGAAAACTTTAATATAGAGTTCACCGAAAAAAAGGACGGATACACGCTTACGCGCTTTACCTTCGATTCTGAAATCGGCTCGACCGTTCCTTGCTATCTTCTTATCCCCGACACGGGCAAGAAAAAGTACCCCGTCGTGATTACCTTGCAAGGACATAGTTCGGGGTTCCACAACTCTATAGGCGTTATCAAGTTTGAAAAAGACGTTGGCTTTGCCGACGGGCGCGGCGCGTTTGCGCTGCAAGCGGTCAAGCACGGATATATCGCGCTTGCGATAGAGCAGCGCGCTATGGGAGAGCGGCTTACCACCACCGAAGGGAGAAGAGAAGGGGTTGCTTGTTCGTTTAACGCGTTAAGCGCGTTTTTGCTCGGCAGAACTATAATCGGCGAAAGGTGTTACGACGTATCTAAGGCGATCGACGCGTTAAAGCATTTTAAAGAATGTGACTTAAATAAAATCGCGATAGTCGGCGAGTCGGGCGGCGGCACGGCTTCTTATTATTCGGCGGCTTACGATAAGCGCATCAGATTGTGCGTTACCGTGTGCGCGTTTTGTACTTTCGATAAGTCCATAACGCACACCTTCCACTGTCCGTGCAATTTTATCCCGGGCGCGTTTAATTATTTTGATATGCAGGACGTGTCACCGCTTATCGCTCCGAGAAAACTGACCGTCGTTGCGGGCAAGGTTGACCCGATATTCTTAATCGACGGAGCTAAAAAGGGCTTTGAAACGGTTAAAGCCGTGTATAAAGACGCGGGCGCGGAAGATAGCGCAAAACTTATCGTCACCCCGAAAGGACATTGGTGGTGCGAAGATATTATCTGGAACGCGATAGACGAAGAAATTAAAAAGTGGTAAAATAATATTATGATTAAAGATTTGGTTTTCGTCAGCCCCGAATCGGAAGGGCTTTCGAGCGAGAAAATTTTAAAGTTTTTGGATATAGTGAACGGCGAAAAGTTGAACCTTCACTCGTTTGCGCTTGCCCGCCACGGCAAAATTATGGCGGAAGGTTATTTTAAGCCTTTCGATAAAGATTTTCGGCACAGAATTTATTCGTGCTCTAAATCTTTCGTCGCGCTTGCGGTCGGCAAACTTATCGGCGACGGTTACGTTAAGTTAAGCGATAAAATCATCGACTACTTCCCCGAATATAAACCCGTCGCTATCGACGATTTGGTTAAAGAAATAACCATAGAAGATTGTTTGACGATGCGCGTGTCGCTCCCCACGACTACGTACTATTCGCGCGACGATATTAAGTATCTTCCGCTTGAAAAGGACTGGGCAAAGTCGTTTTTTTGCAGATATAAATCGACTAAACCGAACGGTTGCAGTTTTGACTACAACACGTCGGCAAGTTATATTTTAGGCGTGCTGGTCGAAAAGCTTACGGGCAAAACTTTCCTTCACTACTTAAACCCCGTGTTTGAAAAAATAGGGGTAGCGACCGACCTCGAATGCGTTCAGTCGCCCGACGGATATAGCCACGGCGGCAGCGGCGTTTTAATAACCTTGCGCGACTATCTTAAAGTTTCGGAACTTATGATGCACAAAGGCGAATATAACGGCGAACAACTTTTGCCGCGCGACTATATGGAAAACGCCACCGCGAATTTAGTCGAAACGGTTATCGACGGGGCGTACGGCGACGATTGCCGCGGCTACGGCTATCAGATATGGCAGTCGGGCTTCGGGTTCGCGATGCTCGGCATGGGCGGGCAGCTCAGCTTTATGTGCCCCGATAAAGACTTTATTTTCGTGTGCAACGCGGATATGCAGTGCTCGGTCGGCGGCTATGGCGATAAGATTGCAAATATCGTTAAATATCTGTTCTACGATAATTTAAGCGATACGCCGCTAAAAGAGAATAAAGCCGCGTATAGTTTGCTAAACGACAAATTATCTCGCCTTGAACTCGTAAACGGCTACGGCAAAAAAACGAGTTCCATAATCGAAAAAATAAACGGGGCGACGTACGTTTGCGACAAAAACCCCGCTGATATAACCGACTTTACTCTTAACTTTAACGGCGACGAAGGCGAGTTTAATTTCACGAAAGACGGGGTAAAAAAGACGATTAAATTCGGAATGGAAAAGTTCGTTAAAGCGCCCTTCCCCGAAACGAAGTATTACGGAATGAAGATAGGCTTCCCCGCAGAGCGCGAACTTGACGCGCTCACTTCCGCGTCGTTCATATCCGATAAGTTTTTGCTTATCCGCGTGTATATCGCGGACGTTTGCTTCGGGCATTTAGGGATAACGATAGAGTTTAACGCCAAAGACGCGGCAATAGTTAAAATGGTTAAAAACGCCGAACACTTCTTCTACGATTATAAAGGACTGTTCGCGGCGAAAAGGAGATAAATTATGATTAAAATAGTTCAATTCGGCGAAGGCAACTTTTTAAGAACTTTCGTAGACTTATACTTCAACACTTTAAACGACGAAGGCGGAAATTACTCCGTCGATATCGTCAAACCCATTAAGTTCGGCACGCTTGAAAGATTTGAAAAGCAAAACAACAAGTATCACATAGTTTTGCGCGGAATGAAGAACGG
>CAKQMM010000063.1 GCA_934254755.1 uncultured Clostridia bacterium | reverse complement strand
AAAACGGAAGTTTTAAGAGAACCCGAATTTATGCTGGTCACTAAAAACTCGAAACTTTTTAAAGTACCCGTGGACGAATTTAATTTCGTCGGCGGCGAAAGGTTTTTCAAGTCGATTTCGGCAGTGCAAAACCTAAACACCGACAAGGTTTACGTTATAATCGACGGGCAAAACCCCGACTATTACTTAGCGGCTTGTTCTAAAAACACCAACTCGCTTATAAAGCGAGATAAAGTCGTCCCAGGCGGCGCGATTTCGGTTATTCTGCCCGAAAATTACGAAACTTACGGCATTTATATTAAAAATTACGACGAAGAAGTAAGATATTCGACCGCAAACGTTACGCTTACCTCTAAGCCGATTGTAGACGATAATTATAAGGTAGGTGAGATTAGCGAAGGCGAAAAAATTTATCTTATAAAAACCGTAACTTATAACGATAAAACTTTCGCGCTTATAAAAACCGAAAGCGGCGACATGGGATACCTTCCGCTCGGCTACGCCGAAAGAAGCGGCGAATATTTCGACTTTAACGATACGAAAACGGTTACGATAAAAACGGACGGCAACGGCGCGGCAAGAAAGCGCACTGCTCTTATGCTGTTTATAATTTCATTTACCGTCGTCGCCGCCGCGCTGATACTTGAATTTAAGCTGCTGTTTAAGTCAAGGCAGTAAAATTTTTACACAAAACTTAACCCCGCCATTTGATTTTGATACGCGCCTCAGATAGTGTTTGACTTTCGGGGCGCATATCATTTGATTTCGGCGGGGTTTTATTATGTTTTTGCAACTTAAAAGCAATATTTATTATAAATTGCAAGATATTATTTAACTTAAATTTAAAATATGTGTTAAAATGTTTATAAGAACGCAAATGCAACGCAAATCAGAATTTTATGAAACAAATACCCGAATATTACAGCGATCAATTAAAGACGCAAACGGCAAAAATAAACGCGCTTAAAAAAGACGCGGCTTTTTTCTACATAACGGACATTCACGTACACGATAACGCTTTCGTATCCGTGCCGCTTATTAAGCGCGTGGCTAAGCTTACGGGCGTTGATAAACTTATAAGCGGCGGCGATTACGCCTACGCTTTCGGCACCGACAAAGAGTGCATTGACGACACGATAAATTCCCTTAAATATTTAAGCGAAGTAAAACCCGAAGTTAAATTTTACTCCGTCCGCGGCAATCACGACATAACCGTCCGCCACACAAGGACTTCCGAAACGGGTTACACTCACCCCAAAACCGAAACCGATAAAATTATTTTAAGCGAAAATTCGCCCGTCACCGCAATGATGCCGAACGAAAGTTGCTATTTTGTGGACGACGAAAGCGAAAAAATGAGATACGTCGTTATAAACACAAGCGACACGCAAAGCGACGATAAAGGAAAGTTCTGGGGAGTAAATTACAGCGTGAGCGCGGCGCAGGTAAAGTGGCTTGCCGAAAACGCTTTTAAGTTTAAAAACGGCGGCGACGGCCGGGGAATAGTTGTGTTCGGTCACACCCAAATATCTTCGATTATGGAAGAGCCGTACGATATGATGAAGGACATAAACAACCTGCTTATAGCCGTTAAAAACAAGCAAAAATGCGCCTTCGGAGATTTTAGCGACCTTAAAGCCGAACTTATCGCCTATATTCACGGACACATTCACTTCGATAAAAGCGTTATCGACGGCGGCGTTCTGCACGTTTCCGTCGGACCCGACGCATACTATAACGACGACGTGTATAAACGCGTGCAAGGAACCGTTACCGAAACGCTTTTCAGCGTGTTCTCGGTCGATAAGTCGGCGCGCAAACTCTACGAAACCCGCTTCGGCGCAGGCGAAGACCACGAGTACGATTATTAAATAATCAGCAATACGGAATGTTTCTTTAATTTTCAACTTAAAAACAGCGTTAGGCATAACCTAACGCTGTTTTTTATTTTTTAATAAACTCAATAATGTTTTTCTTTTTATCCGCAGGTAAACTTTCGATTATCGCTTTTAATTCGCCGTTAATTTCGTAATCGCGAATATCGGAAGAGAAAAACCTTTCGATTGAAAAGTTGCAAATTTCAAGAATTTGCAGTAGTTTTTCAACCGTCAGAACTATCCTGCCGCTTTCGAGTTGAGCAACGTATTGCGGACTCATACCCATTCTAAGGCTGACTTCTCTTGCCGATAACCCCGCCGAGTTCCTAACGTAACCTATTCTCGATAAAACTTCTTTAATATCCATCGCAAACCTAAATAAATTTGAAACTTTAATGCAAGAAGCACAAGGTCTAACACTAATTATGCTCGCTTCCCACAATTTTATTATATGTTATTGATTTAATCGTTATAAAACCTATAACACATAAACTTTTAATTAAATAGCAATACGAACAATGAACGATTAGCCTTATAAATAAAATGTTTCGCTGTTTTTCCACGAGCAATGGTCGCAAGTGGGGCATTTGCCCGCTTCAACGTCGCGCCGATATTTTTCAGCCGTTTCGGAATTAAATATGTCGATTAAATCGCCGTTTTTAATATTGCCGGCAGAAAAATCGAAAAAGTCGGTACAAAACAAAACGTTGCCGTTCCAGGCGATATGCGCGTGCTTATTCGGCCCGTAACAACACCTGTTTTTAACCACGCCTTGCGCGTTATGCTCGACCTTAACTTTAAATTTACTAAAATCCATTAACGACAAATCGGGCGAGACATAACCTTCGTCAACGTAGCCGTAAACGGATATAGAAGGCAAATTAAACTCTTCTTTAAGCCATTTTGCGTATTCGTCCGCTTCGCTTTTTTTAAGGGCGATTCTGTCCTGCAAAATAAGCTTTTCAACGTGGCAATTAGACAAATCGTCGGTAAACTTAACCAAGTCTTTAACGGTGGCGTCGCTCGTCACGCTCATAACGCGAATTTTAACCTTTTTACTATCTACAAGGCGCAAGTTAGATATAACTTTATCGTACACGCCTTTGCCGCGAATCGCGTCGTGCGTTTCCCTGTAACCGTCAAGCGATACGTATAAAACGCTTACCGCGCCGTTTATAACGCCGATATGCTCGTTTAACAAAACGCCGTTAGTAACCATGCCGATTTTAAAACCGTTGTCCTTCAAATACAGCGCAAGTTCGTCAAATATCGGCGACACGAGCGGCTCTCCCCCCCAAAGCATAATATCTGGGAGTTTGCCGACTTTTGCGCCGTAACTTTTAATGCTTTCAATAACCCGTTTCCATTCGGCAAGGGTAACGAGGGTTCCTTTGTCGTCGGCAAAAAAACCCTTCTTTCCCCACTGCCCGCAAAACCAGCAGCGAAGATTGCAATTTTTAGTTATCTGAAAGTGAACGAGTTCAAGCATTTTGGCAAAGTAAAAGCGTTTTTAACAAGCGGCGGGAGCAAGCCCCCGCCCTACGTTAGCCGAGCGATTTAACGCGCTTAAAAATTTAAAGTAAAGTCAAGGCACTTTTTAAGCCCGAACTCGATATCTTCAACCGGTTCGTATTCAAAAAGCGCGGGCATTTCCTTTTGCATTAAAAGGGGCAAAAGGTCGGTGTAATCGGTAATTCCGTTGCCGAGATAGGTCGGCAAAATTCTATGCTCGCCGACGCGCTTAAAATCTTTTAAATGAAGATATTTAACGCGCGGCTCTATCTCTTTATAGTACGCGACAAGGTCTTTTACGCCTACGGCAGAAAGGTTTGCGGGGTCAAAATTCAAGTAAACACTATCTTTAACCCCTGCGATAATCTTTTTAAGAGCGCTTAAATCGGTCGAAACGGAAGCGAAATGCTCCACCCCGTCGCTATAACCGTTCACGCCGCCGTGCGTTTCGATAACGGGCGTAACGCCCGCTTTTTCGGCATAGTCGGCAACTTCGTTAAGGGCGGACAAAAGCTTGTTGAAACGCTTTTCGTCAACTTCTTTAACGGGCGAAAACCCCGCAAAAATTCTTAAAAATTTAATACCGAGCTTTTGAGCCGTATCGATAACGTTTTTAACTTCGTCGACCGATTTATCTACGTCCGCGGGGTTAGCAACCGTAAAGTCGTTCCCCGTGGAAGCGCACAAAAACTTAACGCCGTACTTACTAAACAAGCCCTTGACCGTTTCAATCTGCTCATCCGTCGGGCTTAATTGAAGATAGTCGTTTTCATGCCCGTGTATGCCGAGTTCCAAAACATCAAGCCCGTCGCGGTGGACGATTTGAAGCTGTTTTTCAAGCGGAGTTTCGCGGAAACCCCAAGACGCGTAACCTAAAATTAAATTGCCTTTTTTCATTATTTTGACCAATCAAGAACGATTTTGAATACGTTGTCGCCCATTTCGGCTTTGTGTTTGAATGCTTCGGCGGCTTTGGAAACGGGCCATACTTCGATGGGGAGTTTCTTCGTGTCGAACTTACCCTCCGAAATCCACTGTAAAATTTGCTCTTTGCAAGTGGGTTCTAACGCGCAGGTCATGGAAATATCGCAGTTTTTAACGAACCAACGGTGGTAACTGTCGAAAATAATTCTTTCGGGATAGTCGCCCTGAAGGTGAATGTGCGCATGGGGTTCGTTAAGCGCCCAACCGCCGTCTTTTATATATTTATATAAAGTGCCGGGAACTTCGGGGTTGCCGGAACATTCGATAAGCTGGTCTGCCATTTTGCCGTTAGTGACTTTTTTAATGCCATCAACCGCTTCTTCTACGCTGAAAACGTAGTCTGCGTAGTTTTTAGCGATTCCGCGGCGGAACGCATTGCGTTCAACCGAAATAACGGTGAGTTCAGGGTTGACGATTTTTAAAATCTGTATAGCCGAAATACCTATCATGCCCGCGCCGATAACGACGAAGGTCTGTTTGCCGCTCGTGTCTAACCTTCTGATGCCTTTAAGCGAAACGCACGGGAGGTACGCAAGAACCGCGTCTATATCGGAAACGTTATCGGGAACCTTAACCATATAGTCGAAGGTGTCGTTCGTGGTATTTTTATCTTTAATGGTGAATTCGCTGCCGCCGCCCCAAGCCGCGCAAACGTCGCCGTACTTACGACATTCGTTAATCATGACTCTGTCGCCGATATTAAGTCTGCCGTCAGTTTCGGGGCCTTTCGCAACGACGTAACCCATCGTTTCGTAACCGGGAACGAGGGGGTACCAGCACTGTTCGGGGTGCTGTTCGCCGAAGTAAGTTTTCATATCGGTGCCGCTCGAAATGGAACTGTATATGGTTTTAGCTACGTACGCGTCTTTTTCGGGCGCGGTAAGTTTAATTTCCCTTACGTCTACGACGCGGGGGCTTTCAATAACTACGGCTCTCGTAGTCTTATAGTCTTTGTAATCTTTGCAATCTTTTTTATCAAACATATATTTAATCTCCTTTAAAAAGATTTTTTAACCGATTTTTTTAATGTAGTACATTCTCGAACAAATGCCCGAGCAAACGTTATCTTCGCCGATTCTGAAACTTAATTCGTCAAAATCGAGCCCGTAATTCATAAGCATATCGCCTTTTGCGGTGAAACTGAAAGTGTTTTCTTTCGAAACGTTAGCTTGCGGGCGCATTTCTAAGCTGTAAACGGCGTTTGGGTCAAGCCCGGTAAGCTTATATCTGAACGGCAAGTGGCAATACTCTAAGTCAACCTGCGAGATAACGAGCATCGCTTCGCTTTTATCTTCGGATACGGCCATATAAGAATAGCGGTTTTTATCGTCAAAATAGTTGTTCAAGCAATAATAAGTGCCGAACTGCAACACTTCGCGGTGAGCCTTATAGTAAGCGATTTGTTTTTTGACGATTTCAAGCTCTTCGCCGGTATACTTCGTGATATCGCACTCGTAACCGAACGCGCCGACAGACTGAATGTTGAACCTGTCTTCGAGCGAAGAGGTTTCGGTCATATATCTTCTGTAATCTTCTTTTACGATATGCGCGCCGACGGTCGATTGCGGGTACGCGACGATTGTGCCGCAGTGGATAGACATGCGGGTGTAAGTCGCGCCGTTATCGCTGCCCCACGTCTGCGGGAAGTAGTAGAAAACGCCTAAATCGAATCTGCCGCCGCCCGACGAACACCCCTCGAACAATATGTGCGGGTACCTCGTCGTAAGCGCGTCGAAAACTCTGTACGTACCTAAAATAAACTTGTGGTGATATTCGCCCGTTTTTATCCCTGCGTGCGAATAAACGTCCGAAAACGCGCGGTTATAGTCCCACTTGATATAATCGGGTTCGCACTCGTCTATCATATCGGACAAAACTTTAATTAAATAGTCCTGAACGGCGGGGTTTGCCATATCTATCATAAGTTGACTGCGGCGTTCGACGGGGACGCGCCCGGGGATTTCCATTGCGTATTCGGGATGGGCGCGATAAAGGTCGCTGTCTATCGAAATCATTTCGGGTTCGACCCAGATGCCGAACTTCATTCCGCGCGCTTTTATTCCGTCGGAAAGCCCTTTCAAACCGTTCGGAAACTTTTCTTTATTCACGTACCAGTCGCCAAGACTCGTCCTGTCGTCCCAACGATGACCGAACCACCCGTCGTCCATAACGAATAATTCAACGCCCGTCGTCATAGCAACGTCTGCCATTTTTAAAAGCTTTTCTTCGTTAAAGTCGATGCCCGTGCCTTCCCAGT
>CAKQMM010000062.1 GCA_934254755.1 uncultured Clostridia bacterium | reverse complement strand
CGCTACCCACTAACAACAACGGGTTGTTGAGGCGTTATCCTACGGCACTTTACCCACTAACCACTACATACTATCCACTATATAAAAAAATATTTTAATCTACATAAAAGGAGAATTATTATGAATAAGAAAATTACAGTTATCGGCGCAGGAGCGGTAGGTTCTTCTATCGGTTATCTGCTCGTTGCGGAAGGCATTGCTTCCGAAGTCGTTTTCATCGACGTAAACAAAGACAAGGCTCTCGGCGAAGCCATGGATATTTATCAGGCTACCCCCTTCCTTAACCCTTGCAAAGTTTACGCGGGCGAATATGAAGACGCTAAGGGGAGCGACATCGTCGTCATCACTTCGGGCGTTGCGAGAAAGCCCGGTCAGTCGCGTATCGACCTTGCGCAAATAAACGTCAACATAATAAAGAGCATCGCTCCCGCAATCAGCAAAGTTTGCCCCGACGCGTTATACGTTATGGTTGCAAACCCCGTTGACATTTTAACTTATACTTTCCACAAAGTTTCGGGTATACCGCAGAACAGAATTATCGGCTCGGGCACCAGCCTCGACACCGCAAGGCTTCGCGCTCGTTTAGCGGAAATTTATAAAGTCAACCCCGCTCAGATAGACGCGAACGTATTCGGCGAACACGGAGATACGTCGTTTATTCCGTGGAGCTTGGTGAGAATCGGCGGCGTAAACGCAAGCGAATACAAAAAGGCTATGCGCGGCGACGATTTGCCCGAAGATTACACCGAAGACGAAATTATCGACTTCGTAAGAAAATCGGGCGGCGTAATCATTTCGAGAAAGGGCGCGACCTACAACGGCGTTGCGGCGGCGGTCGCATACATCTGCAAGTGCATTTTAAGCGGTGCGGACAACGTTCTTTGCGTTTCCGTCATGCTTAATGGCGAGTACGGCGAAAGCGACGTTTGCTTAAGTATCCCCGCAATTATCGGCATAAACGGCGTTAAGGCTACCTTAACCCCCGCATTAACCGACGAAGAAGCGGCTAAGTTCAAGGCGAGCGCGGAAGCGATGAAAGCGGTTATCGCACAGGTAAATTGCAACAAATAATCGGCGGCGACGCGGACTATAAAAAGGCGTTAAAGCCTTTTATCCGCATATAAACCCGTTCGACAAAAATCGACTGAAAACTCTCTACCGTAAAGGCGAAAATCGCCTTTACGGTTTTGCCCGCTAAAAAGGGGAATAAAAATCGCCTATAAAAAGGAAATTATCTTTTTAATTAGCGGCGACCTTTAACGCCCCGAAAGCGGGAATAAAAAACCAACAAAAAGGACTACGGCTTATGGAATATCGCATAGAAAAAGACACGATGGGCGAAATGAAAGTCCCCGCGGACAAATACTGGGCGGCGCAAACCCAAAGAAGTTACGAAAACTTTAAAATCGGCGGCGAGATAATGCCGCGCGAAATAACCCACGCTTTCGGAATATTGAAGATGGCGGCGGCAAGGGCTAACCGCAAACTCGGCAAAATCGACGACGAAAAATTGAGCGCGATCGAAAAGGCTTGCGAAGAAGTAATATCGGGAAGTCTGAACGACAACTTCCCGCTCGTCGTATGGCAGACGGGTTCGGGCACGCAATCGAACATGAACGCGAACGAAGTTATCGCTAACCGCGGCAACGAGATAGCGGGCAAAAAACTTTTGCACCCCAACGACGATATCAACAAGAGTCAAAGCTCTAACGACACCTTCCCCACGGCAATGCACATCGCGGCGGTTATCGCGATAGAGGATAAACTCTTCCCGTCGATGGATACGCTTATCGAAACTTTCAAACGCCTTGAAAAGGAAAACGAGGGGATAGTAAAGAGCGGCAGAACGCACTTGCAGGACGCAGTCCCCATCGGTTTTTCGCAAGAAATAAGCGGCTGGCGCGCAATGATAGAAAAGACCAAAGGGATGCTTGAACTTTCCCTTAAAGGTTTAAAAGAACTCGCGCTCGGCGGCACGGCGGTAGGCACGGGGCTTAACGCGCCCAAAGGCTTTGCCGAAGGCGTTGCGGAAGAAGTCAGCAAAATAACGGGTAAAAAATTCGTCACCGCGGAAAACAAATTCCACAGCTTGACCGCGAAAGACGAGCTCGTGTTCGCTCACGGCGCGCTTAAAGCTTTAGCGTGCGACCTTATGAAGATAGCTAACGACGTGCGTTGGCTCGCTTCGGGTCCCCGCTGCGGCTTAGGCGAAATACACATCCCCGAAAACGAACCGGGAAGCTCCATTATGCCCGGCAAAGTGAACCCCACCCAGTGCGAATCTATGACGATGGTTGCGGTTCAGGTTATCGGCAACGATACGGCGGTCGGCATGGCGGCTTCGCAGGGGAACTTTGAACTTAACGTGTTTATGCCCGTTATAATTTATAACTTTTTGCAATCGGCAAGGCTTCTTGCGGACGGCATCAAGTCGTTTAACGACCACTGCGTATCCGGCATAACCGCAAACAAAGACAAAATGGAACACAATCTTCACAACTCGCTTATGCTCGTCACCGCGCTTAACCCCTATATCGGATACGAAAACGCGGCAAAGACGGCTAAAAAGGCTTATAAAGAAAATATCAGCCTTAAAAAAGCGTGCGTAGAACTCGGATTTTTAACGGAAGAAGAGTTCGATAAGGTTTTCCACCCCGAACAAATGGTGTAAGGAGAAGATAATGAAATTCAGTTATTATCCGGGCTGTACCCTTAAAACTAAGGCGAAAGAATTAGATATTTACGGCAGAAAATCGCTCGAAGCGTTGGGCGTTGACTTTGAAGAACTCAAAGAATGGCAGTGCTGCGGCGCGGTTTATCCCGTCGCGCGCGACGAAGTCGCCACCAAACTTTCCGCCGTCAGAACGCTTGCAAACGCCCGCGACGAGGGCGGCAAACTTTTAACCCTTTGCTCGGCGTGCTACAACGTTATAAAACGCGTCAACGACGATATGAAAAACGACGCGAACATTAACTTAAAAGCTAACAATTATTTAGCGCTCGAAACGCCTTATAACGGCGAAACGGAAGTTATACACTACCTTGAACTTCTGCGCGACTACGTAGGCTTCGATAAGATTAAAGAAAAGGTCGTCAAACCTTTCAAGGGCGTAAAAATCGGCGCGTATTACGGTTGCTTGTTGCTTCGCCCGTCGAACGTTTTGAAGTTCGATAACCCCGAAAACCCGAAGATTATCGAAGACTTTATTACGGCAATCGGCGGCACACCCGTTATTTACGGTATGCGTAACGAGTGCTGCGGCGCGTACGTTTCTGCAGCCGATAAGGCTTTGGCGGAAGCGAGGTGCGGCAAAATTATCGACTCCGCAAAAGATAAAGGCGCCGATATGCTCGTCACCGCTTGCCCCCTTTGCATGTACAATTTAAACGAAAACGGCAAACACCAAATGAACGTTTACTATTTTACCGAACTTTTGGCTACCGCGCTCGGCGTTAAGGAGTAAGTATGGATAAAATCGAACAAGCAAGGCTTATTAAAGAAAGAAGCGGCACCGAGCCGAGAAAGTGCATGAAGTGCGGCAAATGTTCGGGTAGATGCCCCGCGTATGCCGATATGGATATAAAACCCCACCAGTTCGTTTCTTATATAGAAAAGGGCGAGGTGGATAAACTTATGAACTCGAAATCGCTGTTTACGTGCTTAAGCTGTTTCGCGTGCGTCGAAAGATGTCCGCGCGGCGTTGCGCCCGCGGCGGTTATAGAAGCGGTAAGGCAGGAAGTTATAAGAATGCAGGGCGAAAACCGCGTTCACGCAGAAGAAATTCCGCAGATGATAGACGAAACCGTCCCGCAACAACTGCTCGTCAGCATGTTCAGGAAATTCAACAAGTAAGGAGAGAAAACTATGCAAAAGATCGGAGTATTTGTGTGTTGGTGCGGTTCCAACATCGCGGCGACGGTTGACGTTAAACGCGTTGCCGAAACGTTAAGAATGGAACCCGGCGTAGTCGTATCCGAAACTTATCAGTATATGTGTTCCGAAAACGGGCAGGCGCTTGTAAGGAACGCTATAAAAGAACACGGTTTGACGGGCGTGGTTATATGCTCGTGCTCGCCGAGGATGCACGAGGCGACTTTCAGAAAGACTGCTGAGTCTGCGGGGCTTAACCCCTATATGGTCGAAATCGCAAACATTCGCGAACAGTGTTCCTGGATACATAAAGATATCGAAGAAGCGACCGAAAAGGCGATAATTTTAGGAAGAAGCGCGATAGCAAAGCTTAAACTCAACGCGCCTTTAACGAGCGGCGAAAGCGCGGTTATAAAGCGCGCGCTCGTAATAGGCGGCGGTATTGCGGGCATACAGTCCGCGCTCGATATAGCGGAAGCGGGGTTTGAGGTGGATATAGTCGAAAGCGCGCCCACCATCGGCGGCAATATGGCTAAGCTCGATAAAACCTTCCCCACCCTCGACTGCGCGGCGTGTATTTTAACCCCCAAAATGGTTGACTGCGCGCAAAACGAAAAGATAGATATCATGACTTTCAGCGAAATCGAAGACGTTAAAGGCTTCGTCGGTAACTTTAAAGTCAAAATAAGAAGAAAAGCAAGGTTCGTCGACGAGAAAAAGTGCACGGGTTGCGGCGTTTGTATGCAAAAGTGCCCGTCTAAAAAAGGTCTTAACGAATTCAACATGGGCTTAAACAAGCGCACGGCGATTTATATACCTTTCGCGCAAGCTATTCCCAACGTTGCGATAATCGACCCGAAAGAGTGCTTGAAAATCAAAAACGGCAAGTGCGGGCTTTGCGCGATGAACTGTCAGGTTAAAGCGATAGACTATACGCAGAAAGACGAGTTCGTCGAAAGAGAGTACGGCGCGATAGTCGTCGCGACGGGTTATAAGCCGATAAGCCTTGAACACTTTGAAGAGTTCGGCTACTCGAACAATAAAGACGTGGTTACGTCGCTCGAACTCGAAAGGCTTATGAACGCGGCGGGACCCACGAGCGGTCACTTAGTCCGCCCGTCCGACGGAAAAGAACCCAAGGTTATCACCTTTATTCAATGCGTCGGTTCAAGAGACGTGTCGGGTTGCGGCAAGCCCTATTGCAGCAAAATTTGCTGTATGTACACCGCTAAGCACGCAATGCTTATCCGTGAAAAATATCCTAACACCGAAGTCCACGTTTTCTATATAGACGTAAGAACGCCCGGCAAGAACTACGACGAGTTCTATCGCCGCGCGGTCGAACAGTACGGCGTCGATTATATAAAAGGTATGGTCGGCAAAGTGTACGAGCAAAACGGCAAACTTATGGTTCAGGGGAGCGACTTGCTCGATAATAAGCAGATTGTCATCGAGAGCGACTTAGTCGTTTTGGCTGCGGCGATAGAGCCGAACCCGTCGGTAAGGCGCATCGCTACCCTTTTAACGACGAGCATAGACACGAACAACTTCTTAACCGAAGCGCACGCAAAACTTCGCCCCGTTGAAAGCCCCACGGCGGGCATATTCTTATCGGGCGTATGCCAAGGACCAAAAGACATACCCGAAACGGTATCGCAGGCGAGCGCATGCGCGGCAAAGGTTATAGGCTTACTTGCGAAAGACAAGCTTAAATGCAACGCTTGTACCGCTCACAGCGACGAGATGCTCTGCACGGGCTGCTCGGTTTGCGAAAAGGTTTGCCCCTACGGCGCTATTACCTATATGGATAAGGAATTCCGCTTAGGCGGCGGCAGAACGGAAGTAAGGCGCGTTGCAAGCGTAAACGAAGCGGTCTGCCAGGGCTGCGGCGCATGTACGGTTGCCTGCCCCAGCGGCGCAATGGATCTGAAAGGGTTCAGCAACAAACAAATTATGGCGGAGGTTGACGCTATATGCAAGAGATAAATAAAGAATACACGCCGCTTATAGTCGCGTTTTGCTGCAACTGGTGCAGTTACGCGGGCGCGGACTTAGCGGGTTCGTCAAGGTTAAGCTACCCCGCGAACGTCAAGATAATAAGGGTGCCTTGCTCGTGCAGGGTAAACCCCACCTTCATATTGAAAGCGTTCGAGCGCGGCGCGGACGGCGTTATAATCTGCGGTTGCCACCCCGGCGACTGCCACTATACGACCGGTAACTACTACGCGAGAAGAAGGACGTCTTTATTGTTCAGCATGCTCGACTATTTAGGGATAGAGCGCGAAAGGACGCGCGTCGAGTGGGTTTCCGCCGCCGAAGGCGCGAAATTCTCTCAGGTTATGAACGACTTCGCTAAAACCATTTGCGAACTCGGCGAAAACAAGCGTTTGGAGGATTTAAGATGCAAGAATTAGAAAAAAAGCTTATATCCAAGGCTTGCGAACTTTTAGATAACGGCACCGTTCAAAGGGTGCTCGGCTGGAAGAAAGGCGATTTTTGCTACGACCCCTCCCCCGCCGTGTTCAATAGTAAAGACGAGCTCAAAGACTTCGTTTACAACGGTTTTTGCGGCGCGAACCTTTCCAAATACTTGGTAAAGGAAAGCAAAAAAGAGGGCAAAATTCTCGTCTTTTTAAAGCCGTGCGACACGTATAGCTTCAATCAACTTAAAAAAGAGCACAGAATCAACGCCGACAATATTTACCCTATCGGCATAGAGTGCCAGGGTAAGTACGACGTTTATAAAATCAACCTTCAAGGAGTGGAGTTTATAAACGACTTTACCGAAGATTTAGAAACGCTTACCGTCAACGGAGATAAAAAATTC
>CAKQMM010000061.1 GCA_934254755.1 uncultured Clostridia bacterium | reverse complement strand
GCTTACGCCAGGTGGAAAACTTTTTGTCGTTTGAAAAAATGCGTTTCATTTCGTCGCTTGCGTATCGTAAACACAAGGGGTTTTCGTAAAATTCTGCCATGCTTTCTCCGTTTTGGTTGAATTTTTTGGGTTTTTATCGCTTCCGCGAGATTCTTCGCTTTCGCTACCGCTCGCTCAGAATGACAACAAAGTGTAGTTATCAATATGCGGGTCGTCGAGGCGCCGACCCCTACGAGGTGTTTATGCACTCTGTGGGGCGCTATTTCTACTGCGAGTCGTCGTGGCGCCGACCCATACGAACCGCTAATCGCACAACGGAACGCCGCCTTATACGAACCAATAATATATTTTAAGTTAAATAAATAATTTAGTCAACTTAATTTTGCGGCTAAACCGCCTTATTTATCAGCCTTTTTATCCGCATTTTTAAGCGCGGCGGATATAAGCCCGCAAAACAGCGGGTGGGGTTTGTTGGGGCGCGACTTAAATTCGGGGTGGAACTGCACGCCGACGAAGAAGTCGCACTTCGGGTTTTCGATAGTTTCAACTATGTACCCGTCGGGGGAAGTTCCGCCGATGACAAGACCGTTTTCGGTTAAAACGTCGCGATAATCGTTGTTAAACTCGTAACGGTGGCGGTGGCGTTCAAACACCTCAAGCGTTTTGTAACACTCAAAAAGCTTGGTGTTTTCGTTAATTTTAAGCGGGTACGCGCCTAAGCGCAAAGTGCCGCCTTTGTTGACCGTTTCGCTTTGGTCGGGCAAAAAGTCGATAACCTTATTCGCCCCGTTCGGCTTGAATTCGCCGCTGTCGGCGTCCTTTATGCCCGCAACGTTGCGCGCAAATTCGATAACAGCCGTCTGCATGCCTAAACATATACCGAGGTAAGGCACGTTGTTTTCGCGGGCGTATTTCGCGGCGATTATTTTACCCTCGATACCCCTGTTGCCGAACCCGCCGGGAACCAAAATTCCGTCCGCGTCCTTTAAAATATCGGCAACGTTGTTTTCGGTCACCGTTTCGCTGTCAGTCCATAAAATTTCGACTTTCGCGCCGAGTAGGTACCCCGCGTGGCGCAACGCTTCCGCAACCGACAAATATGCGTCGTGAAGGGCAACGTATTTACCGACGAGCGCGATTTTAACGGTTTTGTGCAGATTTTTGATGCGTTTGACCATTTCTTCCCACTCGGTTAAGTCGGGCGCGGGGGCGTTTATGCCGAGTTCGCGGCACACAACCTCCGAAAAGTTGCTTTTTTCAAGCATAAGCGGCGCTTCGTACAAAACGGGGAGGGTTATGTTTTCGATTACGCAGTCTTTCTTAACGTTGCAAAACAGCGCGATTTTATTGAATATGCTCTCTTCGAGCGGTTCGTCCGCGCGTAAAATTATGACGTCGGGCTTAACGCCCATGCCCTGCAATTCTTTAACCGAGTGTTGGGTGGGCTTTGACTTGTGTTCGTCGCTGCCCGATAAAAACGGAACGAGAGTTACGTGTATAAACAAACTGTTTTCTTTGCCGACTTCAAGCGAGATTTGCCTTACCGCTTCTATGAACGCCTGCGATTCGATATCGCCTATCGTTCCGCCGATTTCGGTTATGATAACGTCGGCGTCGGTTTCTTTGCCGACCCTGTACACAAACTCTTTAATTTCGTTCGTAACGTGGGGGATAATTTGAACGGTCGAGCCTAAATACTCGCCCTTTCTTTCTTTATTTAAAACGTTCCAATAAACCTTGCCGGTCGTAAGATTAGAGAACTTATTTAAGTTTTCGTCGATAAAGCGTTCGTAATGCCCTAAATCGAGGTCGGTTTCCGCGCCGTCTTCGGTGACGTAAACCTCGCCGTGCTGATACGGGCTCATTGTTCCCGGGTCAACGTTTATGTACGGGTCGAGTTTCTGAGCGGCAACTTTAAGCCCTCTTGTTTTTAATAATCTTCCGAGTGAAGCCGCCGTTATGCCTTTGCCTAAACCGGACACAACGCCGCCTGTAACAAAAATATACTTTTTCATAAAATTCCTTAATTTATCTAAAAATATTGTAAAAATTCAATTTTTAATTGCTGTACGTTTTAATAATATCTGCGGCAACGTCTGAACGCTTGACGCACCTATCCATCGCCTGCTTTTCAATGTACTTATGGGCTTCTTGTTCGGAAAAGGAAAGTTTAGCGATAAGCAGCAACTTTGCCCTGCCGACAAGTTTAATTTCTTCCATTTTTTTATTTAAGTTTTCCGCTTTTTGTTTATAAGCGTTTAGGCGGGTTTCGGTCGATATCATAAGCGAAACGGCTTGATAAAGCGTTTGCTTTTGAATAGGCTTAGCAAGACAGAATACGCCGAGCCGCTCCATGCCCGCTTCGACCCCGTCGAAAACGTCCTGTCGAACGATAAGCATGACGGCCGCGGCGGTTATGGTAACTGCGGTTTCGGCAAGTTCTGTACCGAATTCGTCTTTAAGCGGGGTGTTAATAAACACCGCTCCATAGTCTTTTTCGGTAAGGGCACGACGGGCTTCCGCGCCGCTACCGACCACATCTAAGTCGTAACGCGCGGTTAAATTGTCCTTTAAATATTGAGCGCCGCTCTCGGTGGAGGACACGATTAAACCCTTTCGTTTGCCGATTACCATAAATTAGTTTTACTTTAAAAACGCTTCGCCTATATGTTTTTTAACAAATTCGCTGTTTAGCGCAAGCTCTTTTGCCTCGCTTAAACTTTCGGGCAAAGTTCCGCCGCTTACGGCGGCTATATCAAGCCCTTTCTCAACGCCTTCAAGCCCCGCAAAAATAATCAAAGCGTAGGCGAGGTATACGTTTGCCATACCGTCGGGCGACCTTAGTTCAAACCGTTCGCCGGTTTTGCCGGCAGGAATACGAACGAGGGCGTTGCGGTTTTCTTTATCGCAGAAAATTTGTTTGGGCGCTTTTTTAAGTCCTAAACGCTCGTAAGAATTTTCGGTCGGGTTCAAAAAGTAAGTTATTTCTTTAATTCTGTTCATAACGCCAGCGATGAAAGGCTCAAAAATTCTTTCGCCGCCGACCTTTTCAACCGAAACGTTTACGTGCATACCGCTTCCGCTTGAATCAGGCAACGGCTTCGGCTCGAAACTCGCGTTAAAGCCGTTTTTGTAAGCGACTATCTGCGTGGCGTTTTTGAATATAACGGCGTGGTCGGCTGAAGACAAAGCGTCGGAATATTTAAAATCGATTTCGTTCTGTCCGGGACCTTCTTCGTGATGCGAACATTCGGGAGTCAAACCCATTTCTTCAATCGTCAAGCAAATTTCGCGGCGGACGTTTTCGCCTTTATCGAGCGGCGCGACGTCCATATATCCCGCCGCGTCGGACGGTTCTTTCGTCGGGTTGCCGTCCTCGTCGGTTTTGAAAAGATAAAACTCAAACTCTGCGGCAAAATTGCAAGTAACGCCCGCATTTTTTGCCGTTTCGACCGCGCGCTTTAAAACGCCTCTGCTATCCGCGGAAACGCTTTCGCCGCGCGAATTTTTAACGTCGCAAAAAAGCCTGATTACCCTGCCGTGCGACGGCCGCCACGGAAGCACCGTGAGCGTGTCGGGATCGGGGAACAAAAAAAGGTCGGAACAATCGGCGGTAGCAAAACCTTTGATTGCCGAACCGTCGATAGAAACGCCGCTTGAAAAGGCGCGTTCGAGTTCGCCCGGCATAACCGACGCGTTTTTAAGGTTTCCGTCAACGTCCAAAAAGGCAAGCCTTATAAACTTGACGTCTTCTTCCCGAACGTAGTCGAGAACGTCTTTAACAGTATTTTTCATTACCGCTCCTTTAATTGCTGCAATACAGCCGCTTGTATGGATTTTGCGAGTTCGGTTTAAGTACGAAAAATTCGGAATTTAAAACCTTATTTTCGTCAAACCCGAAATATTTGCAATAATTTTCAACGAATTTTTTAATTTCGGCGATATCGTTTTCGGTTGCGGACGCGCACTTTACCTGTTCGGGCAAATCTTTCGGCTCAACGCCGCGCACGAACATTTTGCCGCCGTGCATACCGGTTCCGCATTCTTTAAGCGAAAAATCATCGCCGAAAAGGTTTAAAACGACGATTACGCCGCCCGCCTGATACTCGCCCAAAAAACTGCCCGCCGTGCCGCCGATTATAATGGCGGGTTTTTTATCGCCGTACTCTTTCATGTGAATACCTACGCGATATCCCGCGCACTTTTCAACGTAAATTTCGCCGCCGCGCATAGAGTAGCCGAGCGCGTCGCCCGCCGAACCGTAAACGACGATTTTGCCGTCGTTCATCGTGTCGCCGACGGCATCCTGCACGTCGCCTTTAACGATGACGGTCGCGCCGTTTAAGTAAGATGCGAGAGCATTGCCGGGAACGCCTTCGATAGTGACGGTACCGCCGCCCGCGCCCGTTGCGATGTGTCTTTCGCCCAAAACGCCCGATATGGTCAGCGTTTTATACTTATTTATTACCTTATTTAGCTCCGAATAAGTATAATTTTTTGCATTTACAATCAAATTATATCACACTCCTTTTATAAAATAAATATTTTAGTTTTAATTTTTTATCGTTTTTATTTAACCGTGGGTTAAGTTTTAGTTATATCGGGTTTGCGGGTTCTATAAACGCCCGCGCTTAACAACTATTCTCCCGCGTGCATTATACCCAAAACGGAAAGTTCCCTTTCGTTTAAGCCGATGCCGCGGAGCATAAGGCGGTTACCTTTTAAAGCCTCGATTGAGTTTATACCCATTCCGCCCATAAATTCTTTGATTTCGTTCGTCCAGCCGTTTATTAAATTTATAAGCCGAGCGGCTCCGACTTCTGGGTCTAATCTTGCGACGAGTTCGGGAATTTGGGTGGCAATACCCCAGTTGCATTTGCCTTGTTGGCAAGACCTGCACAAGTGGCAACCCATTGCAATGAGCGCGGAAGTTGCGATATAAACGGCGTCCGCTCCGAGCGCGATTGCTTTGACGATATCCGCGCTGTTCCTTATAGCACCGCCCGCGACGATCGAAACGTTTTCGCGTATACCTTCTTCGCGAAGCCGCGTATCGACAGCGGCAAGCGCAAGTTCTATAGGGATGCCGACACTGTCGCGTATACGGGTAGGTGCGGCGCCCGTTCCGCCGCGGAACCCGTCGATTGCTATTATATCCGCGCCGCTTCTTGCGATTCCGCTCGCTATCGCCGCTACGTTATTAACCGCCGCCACGTTTACGATTATAGGCTTTTCGTAATTAGTGGCTTCTTTTAAAGAAACGACGAGTTGGCGCAAATCTTCAATCGAATAAATGTCGTGATGGGGCGCGGGAGAAATCGCGTCGCTATTCATAGGAATCATGCGGGTTTTTGAAACGTCTTCGCTGATTTTCGCACCGGGCAGATGCCCGCCGATGCCG
The DNA here is from genome assembly GCA_934254755.1 of uncultured Clostridia bacterium. Lineage (GTDB taxonomy): Bacteria > Bacillota > Clostridia > Christensenellales > Borkfalkiaceae > HGM11412. The sequence continues at coordinate 1,399 of CAKQMM010000061.1, read as the reverse complement.
GGTTTTGCGCCCTGACCTATCTTTATTTCGATAGCCGCGCCGGCGTCTAAGTAGTCTTTATGCACGCCGAACCGCCCCGAAGCAACCTGAACTATCGTATTTTTGCCGTAAGGGTAAAAATCTTTATGCAAGCCGCCCTCGCCGGTGTTATAGTAAATGCCGAGCTTTTCGGCGGCGGTAGCTAAACTTTTGTGAGCGTTATAGCTTATTGAACCATAACTCATCGCCGAAAACATTATCGGGGTTGAAAGCGTCAGCCGCGGCGGAAGTTTGGTGATGATTTTGCCGTCATTATCGCGCTTTACGTCAAAAGTTTTTTTACCTAAAAAGACCTTCGTTTCCATAGGTTCGCGAAGCGGGTCGATGGACGGGTTAGTGACTTGCGACGCGTTTATCAGCATTTTATCGAAATATACGGGATAATTTTGCGGGTTACCCATAGACGATAAAAGCACCCCGCCCGTTTCTGATTGCTTGAAAATTTCGATAATATTTTGCTCGCTCCAACTCTTGTTTTCTTTGAAAGTTAAGTTGCTTTTAACAATTTTAATGGCGCGGGTCGGGCAAAATTCCACGCAACGGTGACAGTTCACGCACTTCGTTTCGTCCGCGGTTAAGACCTTTTTGCCGTTTAATTCTTTAACCTGATGCACGCCGTTATAACACTCGCGCACGCATTTTAAACAATTAACGCATTTTAATAAATTTCTTTCAACTTCATATTCTGCGTAATTATACATAATAACGCTCCTATTTTTTTAAAGTTACGATATACGGCGTGCCGCCGCCGAGCGATTTTACGTTTCGAGCCCCGCTATCCATACTTAAAATAGCGCACTCTTCGCTCGCAAAATAAGTTTTATCGTTATGCGTTCCGACAACCATAGACCTTAGTTTCAGCCTGTCGTTCAAAGCCATAACCCCGCCCGAAAACCCGACGAGTATCGAAAAGGGACCGGTTATTAAAAGACTTGAAAACTCGGTACGCAAAAAAGTGAAATAATCGCGGGTTTTATCCGGCATTTTTTCGATATCTTTCCAAAACGGCGCGGCTATTACGTTTGCGGCTTCTTCAAAAGTCAAGCCCTTTTTACGGGTCAGAAAATCGAGCGCGTAAGTTATAACTTCGGTATCGGTTAAAAGGGTGCACTTGTACCCGAACATTTCGATAAAGCGGCGGTTTGCATCGTAAGACGAAATTTCTCCGTTATGAACGACGGAGGTGTTGAGAAGCGAAAAGGGATGCGCGCCGCCCCACCAGCCGGGGGTGTTTGTGGGGTATCTGCCGTGCGCCGTCCATAAGTACCCCGCGTATTCGTCAAGCTTATAATAGTCGGCAATATCTTCGGGGTACCCTACACCCTTAAAGCAACCCATGTTTTTACCGCTTTAAAAAACG
>CAKQMM010000060.1 GCA_934254755.1 uncultured Clostridia bacterium | reverse complement strand
GAGCGGAACCATCGACAAGCTTATGGACTACGAGGGCGAAGATATATTATCGCTTAAATTCACCGTAAAAGGCGCGGCGGTTATAAATAACGTGCTTATTCTATGACGACTTACAATTTATACGACAAAGTTAAAATGAAAAAAGCGCACCCTTGCGGATCAAACGATTTCACAATCGTCAGAACGGGTGCGGATATAAAAATAAAATGCGATAAATGCGGCAGAGTTATAATGCTTTCCGTGCCCGACTTTTTAAAAAGACTTAAATCGGTCAAAAATGTAGGTGAAACGAAGTGAGCGGGCTTATAAACAGAGAAAATTACACAAAAGCGGCGTACGTCAGCGATATGATTTTTTCGTCAATCATACTCATTTTACTTGCCTTCGTTATTTTCGTAACGAATTTTTGGCTGTCTACGGTTGTGGTAAATCAGTCTTCCATGACCTATACGCTCTATGAGAACGACGTTCTTATTTTAAACGAACTTAAAAAGCCCGATTACGGTGAAATAGTAGTGTTCGATAACCCGGAAAAGGGGAAAGAGGACAGTTTGCTTATAAAACGCATTATCGCTATGGGCGGAGATACGGTTTACGCAAAGGACGAAATAGTTTACCTTAAAAAGAAAGGCGAAAACGATTTTACACCGCTGGACGAATTCAGCGGCAGGCTCGGCTATAAAATAAGAACCGACACGCGCATTATCGGCGAAGATATTTATTCGTTTGACGAAGTTGAGGTTCCCGAAGGCTGTATTTTCGTCCTCGGCGACAACAGGTATCGTTCAAACGACAGCCACATGTTCGGATCTGTCGATGAAAAGACGGTTAAAGGCGTCGTGACCGATTTTTGGGTGAAACGCAAAAATTTAACTACGAAAATTTACGGCAAAAATTAAAAATTCGGGTTTTACCCATGAATGGCGGACAGCGATGAAAGCAATAGGCAAATTTTTTAAAGTTTTATTTAAAATTTTATACACCTTGCGACTTATTCCCGCGGTGATGACGGTTATTTACGCGCTCGTTTTAAAACTTATGAAAATAAGTTTTTCGGAAGCGAGCGGTTATATCGTTGCGCTGTATATTCTGGCGGCGTTTTCAGTACTTTATTTCGTGTATGGCGTCGTTAAACCGTTCGTCGGCGGTAAAAAGCAAAAACAACCTAAGCCGCAAAAGGTGGAAGTCGCCCCGCAGTCCATGCCCGCGCAAAACCCCGTTTATTACGATAACGGGTATTATCAGAGCGGCGGCTTTGGCGGCGCGTATCAACAAAATCAGCAACAACCCGCTTCTGCGCCGGTACCCCGCGCAAGCGTTCAGAAAAAGTACCCCGTCTACTATAAAGCCGCGCAAAACGAAAATTATGTTTTTGCCGAGTATGAAGATAGATACGAACTTTTTTTAAAAACGGATAGCGGGCTTAAATACCTTAAAACAGATTATAAGGATAGATTATGACTTTATTATATGACGAAGCGGCGGCTCAAAAAGCCGCAAAATTGCGCAAAAAATTGCTGTTTATTTATATTGCGGCGTTTGCGGTTGTGTTTCTTTTAGAAGCTGCGCTTATAATTTATCACGCGACGAATTATTATAATTACGCCGGAATTACCGCGATAAGGACTACGGTTATGGTTGTGGGCGGAGTGTTTGCGGCCGCGTCGTGCGTGTACTTATGTTTACCGTACGCGCGCGCGAATAATTACGACAAGTTCGTGCGGGACGCTATAAACGGCGAAAAGATCCCCGCCGAAGTGACCGTTATTTCCGTCGATAAAACGCTGACGGTTAAATACGGCGTAGAGTATTTTAAGCTCAACGTTTTAGAGTGGTCGGTTAGTTCCGATGAATATATACGCAGAACCGTGCTTGTCGATAACGAAAAGAACGACTTAGAATTTATTGGTGGAGAAATTCTGAACATTGAAACTTATTCTAACGTTTTAACGGCGTTTAAAAAGGTGGCTAAATGAATAGAAGCGAAATTAAAGAAGAGTACAAGTGGAATATCGGCGATATTTTTAAGAGCGACGAAGCGTTTTATAATGAGCTTAAAATTGCAGGAAACACGCTTGATTTTTCAGAATTTAAAGGTGAGCTTAATAGCGTTGAAGCGGTTTTAAAATGCTTTAACAAAATGTACGAAAGGGGCGCGGTTATCGAAAAGTTATCGGTTTACGCGATGATGCGTAAGGACGAAAACGGGCTTAACCCCGAAGCCGCCAAAATGAGCGACCTTGTCGATAACTTATGTTTAAAATATTCCGAAAACACGGCGTTTATAACGCCTGAACTCACCGCGCTTTCGTCGGAAAAGTTAGAAGAATTAAAAAATAGCGACGCGCTCGGAATTTACAAGCGCGACTTAGAGCAAATTATCGCTTTAAAACCTCACGTTTTAAGCTTGGATTGTGAAAACCTTCTCTCGATCGGCGGCAAAGTTTTCGGCGGATACAGGGACGTGTTTTTTAACCTCGACAACGTTGATTTTCCGTTCCCGACAATAAAAGTGAACGGGCAGGACGTTAAAATTACGCACGCCAAATATAGCGAACTTTTGCAAAACAAAGATAAACGGGTGCGTAAAAAAGCGTATAAAGCTTATTACGGCGCGTATAAATCGCTTTTGAGCGTGATAACTTCGGTATATTCCGGCAACGTGAATAAAGACGCGTTTATGGCAAAAGCAAGAAAGTTTGACGGATGCTTGGAGCGTGCGCTTTTTAACGAAGAAGTGCCTCCCGTCGTTTACGACACGCTTTTAAAATCTGTCGATAAAAACTTGCCGGTACTCCATAAATATATAAAGTACAGGAAGCGCGCCCTTAATTTAAAGACGCTTAATATGTACGATTTGTACGTTCCTATCGTTGAAAACGCCGAAATCGCACTCGACTATGAAGACGCGTTTAATCTCGTTAAAAAGGGGTTGAGCGTTTTGGGCGACGATTATATTGAACTGTTAGACACCGCAAAACGCGAGCGGTGGATTGACGTTTATGAAAACGACGGCAAGCGTTCGGGCGCATACAGCGTATGCGTTTACGGCTTAAAACACCCTTACGTGCTTTTAAACCATACCAAAACGACCCATGCGGCGTTTACGATAGCGCACGAACTTGGGCACGCTATGCACTCGCATTTTTCAAACGCAAACCAGCCTGCGGCGACTGCGGACTATAAAATTTTCGTGGCGGAAGTCGCTTCCACGGTGAACGAAATTTTGCTTATTAAATATCTTTTAAATACAATCACCGATTTAAACGTTAAAAAATATTTGCTGTCTTACTACTTAGACACGATAAGAACTACGCTTTTTAGGCAAACCATGTTTGCAGAGTTCGAGTATGAGGCGCATAAACTTGCAGAAACCGGCGAGCCGATAACGAAAGAAATTTTATCCGAAATATACAAAAACTTAAATATTAAATATTATGGAAAATCTGTCGTCACCGATGAAGAAATTTCTTACGAATGGGCAAGAATTCCGCATTTTTACACGGCTTTTTACGTTTACAAATACGCGACGGGGATAATTTCCGCTATAAACATAGCCGAAAACATTTTGACTAAAAAAGCGGGTGCGGTTGAAAATTACAAAAAGTTTTTATCGTCGGGCTCAAGCGATATTCCGACGGAACTGCTTAAAACAGCGGGGGTCGATTTAACGACCGAAACGCCGTATAAAGTAGCGATGCAGTCGTTTGAATCGGCTCTTAACGACCTTATAAAACTAAGTTAAACTTAAAAGGATAAATTATGCCAAAAGATAATATAAACACAATGCCTTATAATCTCGAAGCGGAACAAAGCTTGCTCGGCGCGATTTTAATAGACAAAGAAATGCAGTTCGAAATAGCGACTAAGCTTAAGCAGGACGATTTTTACGTTGAATCGCACAAGCTTATTTTCGACGCGATGTGTAGCGTTTTACTGATAAATAAGCCCGTAGACGTCGTTACGCTTACCGACGAGATGAGTAAAACCCCGTTTGTTTCCGAAAAAAAGAAGCCGCTTAACCTGTCGGAGCTTGCGAAAGCGCTTGAGAATAAAACTACGCTTGAAAAGGCGGGCGGAATAGAATATTTATCCGAACTTGCGCGCGTTACGCCGTCGGCCGCGAACTACGAATATTACTTAAACATCGTAAAGCGCGATTCGACTTTGCGTAAACTTATCCGCGCGGCAGACAACATTGCAACGGACGCACGCGTAAGCACCGACAGCACCGAATCGGTTGCGCGCGCCGAGAAAAGCATTTACGATATAAGCCAGCAACTGCAAACGACGAGTTTAACCAACATTAACGAAAATACGGGCGAAGTTTTGTCGCTATACGAAAATATTCAGAACGACAAGAACTTTTTGCAGGGTTTAAACACGGGCTTTACCGGGCTTGATAAACTTACCAACGGTTTAAAAAAGGGCAACCTCGTAATTTTAGCGGCGCGCCCCGCAGTTGGTAAAACCACGCTCGTTATGAACATCGTTGCGAACACCGCAATTAAATACGACAGCGTTTGCGCGGTTTTTGCGCTTGAAATGACTAAGCAGGAATTAACCGACCGTATGCTTTGTTCGATAGCGGGCGTATCTAACCAGCGCGCTAAAAAAGGTCAACTCAACTCAAAAGAATGGGGCTTACTTTGGGACGCGCAAAAACTTATCAATAAATCTAAAATTTTCGTTGATGACACGTCCGTTATAACCGTTCCGGAAATTTTAAGTAAGTGCAGGCGACTTAAAAGCACTAACAACAATCGCCTTGATTTAGTCGTCGTTGACCACATGCAACTTATGACCGCCGTTAAATCGAGCGACAGCCGTCAGTCTGAAATAACCGAAATATCGCGCGGACTTAAAATGATTGCAAAAGAGCTCGATTGCCCGGTTATAGCTCTCTCACAGCTTTCTCGTCTCGTTGAAAAACGCACGGGCGGCAAACCCGTGTTGTCCGATTTAAGAGAGTCGGGCGCAATAGAACAGGACGCCGACATCGTTATGTTCATACATAGACCCGAACTTGCGGCCGAAGAAAAAGAACGCCAAAACGGCAAAACCGAAACTGAAATTATTATCGCTAAAAACCGTTCGGGACCGTGCGATACGTTTAAACTTATATTTAAGGGCGAACAGAATAAATTCGTCAACTATATCGAAAACGTGCCCGAAGACCCGTACGCGCGGCGCGCTGAAATTGCCGATAACATGGCGGCGCAAGAAGAGGATAACAGCGGCGTAGACGAAGGGGACAACGATGTGTTTTAAAAATACAAAAATTTTAAAAATCGACGATGAGTCTTTAAAATTTGCTAAAAGTTTAATAGAGGGCGAAGACCTCGTTGCGTTTCCCACCGAAACGGTTTACGGTTTGGGCGGGCTTGCTACGAGCGATGTAGCCGTAAAACGAATATACGAAGCGAAAGGTCGCCCGCAGGATAACCCGCTTATAGTTCACGTACATAAAGACTACGATTTAAAAAAACTCGTTTATATCGAAAACGATTACGCTTATAAGCTTATGGAAGCTTTTACGCCGGGACCGCTTACAATGATTTATAAAAGCAAGGGCGTCGTGAGTCCTGCCGTTTCGTGCGGGCTCGATACCATCGGGATACGCATCCCGTCGCATGAAGGTTGCCAAAAATTTTTAAAATATCTCGATTTACCTATCGCCGCGCCGAGCGCGAACGTTTCAAAACACACAAGTCCCGTTACCGCCGAGCACGTTTTTAACGACTTGAACGGAAAAATCGACCTTATTTTGGACGGAGGCAAATGTAGCGGAGGAATCGAATCGACCGTTTTGGACGTGACGACGAATACCCCGATTATTTTAAGGAGCGGGCTCGTCACGCGCGATATGATTAAATCGGTCGTCGGTAAATGCGAGTACGGAGACAGCAAACCGACCGATAAAGTTCGTTCACCCGGCGTTAAATATCGCCATTATTGCCCCAAGTGCGAAACCGCGCTTTTTAAGCGGAACGAGCTCGATAAAGCCGCCGCATTATATAACGAGTACGTTCGCGCGGGCAAAAAACCTTACTATATGTGCGACGAAAATTTAGCCGACGTTTTGATAAAAAACGGCGAAAACTTCTTGAATTTAGGACGAACGGGCACGGAAGTCGCGTCGAACTTATACTATAAACTTTTGGAGGGCGAAAAGGTCGCCGATATAATAATCGCTTTCGTCGTAGATACAGGTAGCGAAGTTGATATTTCGGTTATGAACCGACTTCAAAAAGCCTGCAAGCCGAAATCTGATAACGACTGAATTTATTTGCGTTTCAAGGCGTTACTAAGCAAAACTCAAACTAAAATTATCGACGCTTCGGAGCGTTATTAAGCAAAAATTAAACTAAAAGACAAATAATATGTACAAATATAAAGTAAACACCTACGGCTGCCAGATGAACGTGCACGAGTCCGAAAAAATCGCGGGCATGCTGGAAAGTTTAGGTTACGAAAAAACCGATGACGACGAAAAAGCGGACGTGGTCGTATTTAACACCTGTTGCGTACGCGAAAGCGCCGAAACGCACGCCGTCGGCAATATAGGAATGTTAAAGCCGCTTAAAGAAAAGAATAAAAACCTTATCGTAGCGGTCGGCGGCTGTATGACTCAGCAGGACGGGAAAGCGAAAAAATTAAAGGAAACTTTTCCGTTTGTAGATATAGTTTTCGGCACGCATAATTTAAGTTTGTTCAAAGAATATCTTGAAAAACGCTTAAAAACGGGTGAAAAAACGGTTGAGATAGCTGATAGCCGCGAAAATATAGAAGAAACGACTT
>CAKQMM010000059.1 GCA_934254755.1 uncultured Clostridia bacterium | reverse complement strand
AGTCCGCGAACCGAAAGTATTCCTTCTCGACGAGCCCCTTTCCAACTTGGACGCGAAACTCCGCGCGCAGATGCGTACCGAAATAACCAAACTTCACCACCGTTTGGCAACCACTTTCATTTACGTTACTCACGACCAGGTCGAAGCGATGACCATGGGTACGAGAATCGTCGTTATGAAAGACGGCTTTATTCAGCAGGTTGACGCTCCGCAGAAACTTTACGATTATCCCGCAAACTTGTTCGTTGCAGGCTTCATCGGCACTCCGCAGATGAACTTCTTCGACGCGACTTTAACGGGTACGAAAGATAAAGTTTACGTTGAGTTCGAAGGCCACAAGCTTTTATATCCCAAAACTAAGTCCGCAACCATCATCAATCTTGACGAATATCTTAACACCGGCAAACCCGTAGTGTTCGGCGTTCGCCCCGAAGATTTCCACGACGACGAAGCGTTTATTTCCGCTTCCCCCTCAACTCTCATCAGCGTCAGGGTTGACGTAGTTGAAAAACTCGGCGCGGAAACGCTTCTTTACTGCGTATTCGAAAACGAAGATGAGGAAGAAAAACTTGAAGAAGGTCAGATTAAATCGCTTATCGAAAACAACACTCAGATGATAGCGAAGGTTGACTCTCGTTCCGTTACCGAAACCGATCAGCGCATCAAACTTGCCATCGACATTATGCACTCGCACTTGTTCGATAAAGAAACCGAACTTTCTATATTAGAAGGCGAAGGCACTAAGGCTTACGTTCCAGTCGTTGAAAATCAACGCCGTGCCGAAAGAGCCGCTAAACAAGCTGAAGAAGAAGCTAAAAAAGCCGAACTTGCCGCTCAGAAAGCAGCCGCCGCGGAAGCTAAAAAAGCAGCCGCCGAAGCTAAAAAGAACGAAAAGAAAGACTAAGGTCAAATACGACTTATCGCCAACTATTTTTGCGGGAATAAATCGGTTTTCGCTGTGTTAGCCGAACGGTGGCTGAACCGCATTAAGTTTTAACGGCGCAAAATTTGCTAAATCAGCGTTAAACTCGCTTGCAATACGGGTTAGTATTGCTGCGTTCGTTTGCCTTGATTTATCTAAATTTATCGCCGCTCTAATGCCAAGGCACCTTAAAGCCGCATTTTTTAGGCGGTTTTAGCAAAGATTTGCGCAGATGTATACGAATACTTCAAGCAAAGATTTGCCGAAACGGGCAAAAAAGACGGCTTTAAGGCTTGACGGGGTTCAGTTCCCGCTCGGCTCCCCGCTCGACGTACAGCAAGTACGCCTTCGGGTGTTTGCCTTGCCAAAACCATGCCGCAAGCGGCGATTTCTTCTCCGCAAAAACGCGTTGCGCCTAAAAGGCTTAACCTTTTAGGTAGTTAGCGATTAAGAGTATTTTCCCTTTTCGTGGGGATAATCGGTTTTTGCTGTGTTAAAAACCGCTTGACGTATGGCGAAAAGAGCGTTACTTTAAAAACTAAAACTTAAAAAGGCGTTGCCCATATCGGGCGGCGCCTTTTCGCTTGCAAAAATTTTGCTTTTCTTTCGCGCGCTTTTTGTGTTATTGCCGTCTTATTTTTGAGCTGCAGCCGCCCGGTTTTTTGCGGCTTAGCGGTTTTAAGTCGCATTTTGTCGTTAAAAATCAGGTGAAATAGCGGTAAACCGCTTGAAATACGGAGAGTTCTGTTATATAATAAAATAAATTTTGTGCAAGTTGCACAAAAACGGCAATTTAACGGTTTTGGCGGTCTTTACCCCCGCAACCAAAAGGAAAGAATGGATAAAGAATTATTAAGAACGGTTTGCGCGCTCAAAAGCAAAACGGGGATAGATATAGATTTGGCGGCGATTAACGGCGGCGACTATATTTCCACCCGCAAAGACTACGTTCCGCAAGATTTGCCCGAGTTTGACGGCGAGTTTTTCGGCGGCGACGGCAAAACTTATTTTAAGTTCGACTTTAACGGCGAAAAATACGTGGGCATATTGTTCGGCGGCGGCGGGGTTTATAAAAATTACGCGCTGTTTATAGCCGACTATCTCGAAGCGCGGCGGACGGACGGGCTGGAGCTTAGTTATCTCGAAGCGGTGGCGGCGGCTATCACGGGCGAGATATCAAGGCGGAGAACCCGCGCCGTTATGGAAAAGTTTTCTATGCCCGAAACGAAGGCTTACGTCACCTTATTCACGGCGGACGGCGATAAACTTGCCGAGATAAAAGACTTTTTGAACGATTATTCGATAAACGGGTCGGACGTAGCGGTGCTTGTTGAAGGCGGGGTTGCGCTCGCTTCTTTTTCGGAAGGCGATGAAGAGCCGCCCGTAAAGTACGTATCTTTAATATTGCAAACGCTGTTTGAAGAAGCGGGCATTAAAGCGCGGGGGTATATAGGTGGCTTCGTCAAAGATTTTTCTTACGCCGCGCTAAGCTATGGCGACGCGCTTTCCGCAAAGCGCATAAGCGGGTTTTTGAAAGAGAATAAGAGCGTTTACTCATATAAAGACTACGTTTTGTGTAAAATAATAGAAGAACTTCCGCGTAAAAAAGCGGCGGAACTTACCGACGTTTTGCTCGGTGCGGACGGCAAGTCCGTTTTAAAGGACGACGAACTCGTAAAAACCGCCATCGCGTTTTTAGATAACGACTTAAATATAAGCGAAACGGCGCGCGCGATGTTTTTGCACCGCAACACGCTCATGTATCGGCTCGATAAAATAGAGCGCATAACGGGCATAGACGTGCGCGACTTTAACGGCGCGGTTACCTTTAAACTTTTGTATACGCTGAGCAAAATGGCGGACTAAGCGGCGTTTGCGGCTTTACTGAATTTTAATAGGGAATATTTTCCTTAAACGGTGAAATATGAAAAAAAGTAAAAAAATTATCGTTTCTGTACTTTGCGCGGTCGCGCTTGCGGGCGCGTTCGGTCTCGGGTTTTTAACCAAAACTTTTTCGATGAGCGCAGACTCGCGCGCGGCGGTCAACCTTATCGAAAAGTATAAAAAGTATTATCTTTTTGAAGAAGACGGAATAATCGATAAAATATCGAACGCGCTTTTAGACGGCTATTCGGGTTATCAAAGCAAAGGAACGTATCAAAACGTTCAAGACGCCGCTAAGGGTAGCTCCGCCGGCATAGGCGTTCAGATTAACCGCAAAACGCTTGAAATCGCAAGGGTTTTAGGCAACTCTCCCGCCGAAAAAGCGGGGGTTAAAGAGGGCGGAATTATAGTTAAATATAATGTCGGCTCCGGCGAAAAAGAGGTCGCTTCCGCCGAGGAGTTTTTGGCAGATTTGGACGGGGCAGGTAGCGGCGTCAATATCAGTTTAACCCTTAGTTACGGCGAAACGAAAGCGAGTTATACTCTGCAAAAATCAAACTATACGCGCACTTACGTCAAGTTCGGCGACGATAGCGGATATTATTCGTTCTTGTCGTCTGACGGCGATAAAATATCGGTCGCCAAAATTTCAGACGAGCCGTATCTTAGCGATAAAACCGCCTTTTATATACGCTACGATTCGTTCAGCGGAACGAAAAGCGGGCTTGCGGGATCAAGCGGGCAACTAAAATACGCCCTTCAAAAAATGAAAGAGAGCGGCAAAACTCATCTTATATTCGATTTGCGCGGAAACGGCGGCGGGTATATGAGTATTTTAACGGAAGTTGCCGCGCTTTTAACGCCGACGACCGACGAGAGGTTTATGATAAGTTACGCCGAAAACAAGTACGGCAAGCGTTCGGAATTTTACAGCAAAAATTCCGAGTTTTATAACTATAATATCGAAAAGTTCAGCGTTTTAACGGATAGCGGCACGGCTTCCGCAAGCGAGGCTTTAACGGGCGCGCTTCTCGATTACGCCGATAAGTCAGGCTACGGCGAGCTTACGGTTTTCGTTGAAGGGAGCGGCGGCGTTTACAAAACTTACGGCAAGGGGATAATGCAGTCTACCTTTAAAAACTCGGACGGTAGCGCGGTCAAACTCACCACCGATAAACTTTACTTTCCGCTATCCGGCATATCCATTCACGGCGTCGGCATAACCGAAAAAACAAGCCCCCGCGTTAAACCCGCCGAAACGGGAACGGCGCTCGTCGTCGCATTGCGGTAAAACTGTAATTGTCATTCTGAGCGTTAGCGAAGAATCTCGTGGAAACGAACTCGGTCGCTAAAAAAGGGCGGATAAAAGCCGTCCTTGTTAAAGGTAAGTTTCCCCATTGAAGTGGGGCAAGAGTAGGGAGAAGTCAAGCGCGCTTCCGCGGAGATTCTTCACACTCCGAGTTTTATACAATGTCGTCAGAAATTATAAATTTCTCAAGTGAACTCACTAACAAAACAGGCTCGGCAAAATTTGCCGAGCCTGTTTTGTTTAAGTGTTTGCAAAACTTAGCAGTTTTGCCCTTTAACAGTCTTTAACGTTTATATCTCCGTCGGTGCAGAGAATAACGTACTCGGTCGGGGTCTTAGAATATTCATCATATTCGATAATATATTTATTAGTCTTGTCGTAGAATGAATAAGATAAGCCGATTTTTATATCTTCAAGTTCACATTTTATATCTTCAAGTTCACATTCTGAAATTATAATAACGTATTTATTGTTTTTGTAGAGGTTTTCAATAATATCATGAACATATTTGATATAGTCGATTTTACCCTTCAAAAGTTGAAAATCGTCGATAAACACAACATCATATTGATTATATTTGTTTAGCAAATTGCTTTGGTCTTCGCCCATTTCAAAAGAATTTAAGTATTCGTTTATCAATTCTTCAGCGTTAAGATATTTAGCATTAAATTGTTTATTGATAAGGAAATCACATACTTCCTTAATTCTGTTTGATTTATAAGTGTTAAATAGACTTTTAAAGAAAAATATTTTTGTATAACTTCCGTATAATTGTTCTCCTATAAATTTAGGCAAGTTATATGCAGGAATAAACCTATTGTTACAATTATCAACTCTAAACATTGTTAAACGTATATTTCCCCAATTAGACAGAATATTACCGTTTTTATCTTGTAATTTACACGTCAAATAGTCTTCGTTTCTATTGAATAAGTAGATAGTGTCAGAAACCTCTTGTATTACATCTTTAAATATTTTACAATCATCAAATTTAACTTCTCTTTCATTAAGCTTAATATCTTTTTTAGGTGAAAACAGTATCACGATACTCTTATTTTTTAAAAATTCACATTTTTTTATATATTTTAAAAATTCGATTGTTTCTTTAGTGTTACACCATTCTGCAAAACGGTTAATTATCAACAAATCAAAGTTGTAATCGTCCAACAAAAGTCCTTTTAAATTTGTTGTGAAAGATAATTGAACTCGCTCACATGGATAATATTCGTTAGAATCTTCCCAAACCATTATTTTTTTATTTAAGTTGGCTTCGACTATCCCGTGGACAATGCGGCTTCCGATATATGCCTTTGTTATAATTGAAATAATTCCATGATTTTCTATTTTTAAATTATTTATATTCATAATTCTCTGTTTACCTTATGTTGATTTAAAATATCCGCTTTGCGGTCGCGCTGAGCATTGCGAATTTTGATGCAACACTCATGCCCTTTGCATCTTGCAATTTCAATCGTTAAATCGCGTTAGTTTTGCGTCATTCTCTTTTTCCTCCGGTTGTATTTGTATTATATCAGAACATTTATACCAAAAAAGTCGCATTTGGATTTGACGATATAATGTTGTCTTTATTTTTAAACAGGTGTTTTTTTACGATTAGAGTAGAGTAAACAAATCTATAAACAACGTTAAACGCCCGCATGTAGTAAAAGCGGGCGCGTTGTTTTGCCTGTTAAATGCTAAAGCACTCTTCTAAGTCGGACAAGTTGTCGGGGGAGAGCAAGTCTTTAACGGGGTTAAGTCCGCCGCTCGCGGGCGGCTCGGCATCAACTTTGCCGTTATTGTAATTGTTATTATACCCGTTGTAACTGCCGCCGGTATTGCTAACCCCGCCGTTATTTAAGCCGCCGCCATATCCGTTGTTAAAGCCGCCGCAGTTCCCCGCGCCGTAACTTGCGGCGGGGTTGCCAAAATTCCCGTTATCTGCAAAACTGCTATCTGCAAAGTTGCCGTTCCCGAACCCGTTATCGCCGCCTTGAAGAGTGTTTTCTTGCCCGCCGAACCCTTTAATTGCGGAGTAGGCGGCTGAAATTATCGGAAGCAAGGTTTTTATAAGCGATAAAATATCGCCGTTTCCGTTCAACAAATCTTGCAAATTTTCGCCGCTTAACGCGTTGAGCGCGCTTTCGTCAACGCCGAAAAGGCTAAGCAAGGGCTTAACCGTTTCCAAGTCTATATCGGACAAAATTTGCTTTAAGCCGCCGCCAGATTTGTTCGACAGCATCATATAAAGCAAAAAAACAATTAAAAATATAGCCATATCAATCACTTTATAATATACGCTTGCATATCCTTAAAAGTACAAGGGGATAGTTTATGCGAGATTTTAAAAATTACGGCAAAAACGATAACGGCGGTGCAAGCAACCAAAATATCAACGCCGTCAGCGGCGACGTTTTCAACACCATTGCAAGTTTTGCCAAAAAGTATGAAGGCGCAAGCGAATCGGACCTTCTTCGCACCATATTTGCGGAAGCCGAAAACCGCCGCGCCGCAGGCACTCTTACCGACAGGGATATCGACGCTTTTGCCGCCGCCATATCCCCAATGCTTAACGATAAGCAACGGCAAAAACTTAGCGGAATAGTTAAAAAACTTAAAAAGAAATAAAATTACATATTTATTTAAAACTGCCGTTAATCAAACCATACGGCGGTTTTTTGTTTTGTTGATTTTGCTTATACAAACTCTGTAAAACTCCATACACCTAACGTAGGGCGGGGGCTTGTGTCAAGAGAAAGATGGTATACAAAGAGTGTAAGGGGATCGTATACAACTTTAG
>CAKQMM010000058.1 GCA_934254755.1 uncultured Clostridia bacterium | reverse complement strand
ATATAACCGCAACCGTAACCGCGTAAGGAATTTGCGTCGTCACGTGGTTTAAGTGAACGCACTCGGCGCCCGCGCTCGACATAATAGTCGTATCGGATATTGGCGAACAGTGATCGCCGCAAACCGCACCCGCCAAGCACGCCGACATAGAAATCATCAAAAGCATTTCGCCCGGCTCGAACATCGCGGTAACGATGGGGATAAGTATACCGAACGTTCCCCACGAAGTACCCGTCGCAAACGCAAGCAGGCACGCCACAAGGAAGATTATTGCGGGAAGGAAGCTCTTTAAGCTTGCCGCCGCCCCGTTCATCAAATCGCCGACGTAGTACTTCGCGCCGAGGGTCGAAGTCATGTTTTTAAGCCCCGTTGCAAAGGTAAGAATCAAAATTGCGGGAACCATTGCGATAAAGCCCTTGGGGATAGCTTTCATCGAATCCTGAATAGAAACGACTTTGCGGAAAGCAAAGTAAATTATCGAAAGAACAAGCGCGATAAGTCCGCCCCACGGGAGCGCGACGAACGCGTCCGTATCGCCGAATGCCTGAATGAAGCTTGCACCGTCAAGTATACCGCCGACGTAAACGAGCGCGAACATACATGAAACGATTAACAGCGCGATAGGAATGATAAGGTCGAAAACTCTGCCGTTTGCGCAAGGCTCGACTTCTTCCTGCTCGATTTTTTCACCGCTGAACAAATCGCCGTGTTCGGCGTTATATTCGTGCTTGCGCATCGGGCCGAAGTCAAACTTCATCAAAACGAGCGCGATTATGAACACGAGCGTCAAAAGAGAATAGAAGTTAAACGGTATAGCCATAACGAACAGTTTAAAACCTTGTCCGTCAGCCGCGTATTGCGAAACTGCCGCCGCCCACGAAGAAATGGGCGCGATCATGCAGATAGGCGCGGCGGTCGCGTCGATAAGATAAGCAAGCTTCGAGCGGGAAACTTTGTGCTTATCGGTAACGGGGCGCATAACCGAACCTACGGTCAGGCAGTTAAAGTAGTCGTCAATAAAAATTAAAACGCCCAAAATAAAGGTGCAAAGCTGCGCGCCGACTTTCGATTTGACGTGGGTTTTAGCCCATTCGCCGAACGCTTTCGACCCGCCCGCTTTGTTTACGAGCGCAACCACTATGCCGAGCTCAACCAGGAAGACGAATATGCCCGCATTGTCCGCAACCGACGAGATAAGACCGACGTTTATAACGTTGTCCATGGTCGTGGTGAACTTAAAGCCCGCGGATAAAATCGCGCCGGACAAAATGCCGATGAACAGCGAACTGAACACTTCTTTCGTGATAAGAGCCAAGCCTATCGCTATAACCGGGGGAAGCAACGCCCAAAGCGAGCCGACGACCTTACCCGCGCCGCCGCACGTTCCGCACGCTTCGCCGTCGATAAGCCCGCTTGCGCCGCAATCGGGACATTTAACGGTGTTTTTGACCGTACCCGTCGCAACCACCACGATAAGCAGTGCTAAAATTACGACGGACGCAATAATAAGGGTTACGAGCCTTTTATTGCTTAAATATTTTTTTACGTTGAACATTTTTGTTCTCCTTAATAATAATTATCAGTGATTAGTGGTTAGTGGGTAGTGGTTAGAGCATAGTAAAATGTATATGTGTCAGTTATAAACCTACACCACCCGTAGCGGTAACGCCCACGGCGACGCGCCTTTTTGTCATTCTGAACACTGAGTGTGAAGAATCTCCGCGGAAGCGACAGCCGTCGGCTGCTTTTTGCGAGTACGCCCGCGTTTATGAGCGTTTTCGTTTCCACGAGATATTTCGCTTCGCTCAATATAACAATAGTGACTAGTGGATAGTGGCTAGTGATTAGATTATTTTGCTGTCATTCTGAATGAAGCGATAGCGGAATGAAGAATCTAGGCGGCACGCCGCATTATTGAATAAGCGTTACATATAACCTATAATGCGCCTAACGGCTAGATATTTCGACTACGCTGACGCTTCGCTCAATATGACAAAAGAGTCGTGAGTTTCTTTAACAAAAAAAAATCACGGCGCGAATTAAACGCCGTGATTATAAACCTTATAAAAACCGTAACATTTAATAGCGCAACGCACCCGTTTAAGAGTGCGACAGTCGCAAAGATATTCTCTTTGCGCCCAGACCGATATGCTTCGGGAGGCCCTATCGTCTTCGGCGGAAACCCCTTTCCCGCGCAAACTAAAACCCCGCTTGCGTTTATAATGGTAACCGCGCCTCTATTTAATTATAGGGAAAACTTCCCTATACGGCTATTGTATACTATTAACTTTGCTTTGTCAAACACTTTTAACGCGGTTTACGCAAAAAGCACATCGACCGTTCTTATTTTGCGTTGCCGTAAGCAAGCGCGCCTCCCGCCAAAACTCCGCCCAGCGTTAAATATCCGCCGATTGCGACCGCGTTTTTAACCGTTGCAAGCGTTCCCCAGTCAAGCGTAGTAAATTTGCCGTTTACGACAAACGCCAAAATAAGCGTTGCGATTGCGCCTATAATTAAAATTACGCCTATAAGCATAGCAACCATTTTAAGTTTAATGTTAAGCACCGATAAAAGCGCAAGAACCGCCGTTAAGCCCGATAAGCAGATAGTCGCAAAATACGCGATTAAAAATATCGTGGTAAGCGTTCCGTTATCGTCGGAATTTTTAAGCAGTATCATGCGGTTTGCGCCTTCGGTATAATCGGTCGAAACTTCGCCGTTAAACAGTGCGACGAGCAAATCTTTACCCGCAACGTTTGAAGTGGTCGTATTTTTTAAGACGGTCACTTTCGTCGTAAACACGGGCATAAACAGCGTGCAGATAGCAAGCGCGGCAAACGCGATTGCAACGATTGCTATAAGCAGGTTTGCGTTTTTCTTTTTGGTTCTTCTTTTAGCCATAAATATCTCCTTTTTAACCGTTTGGTTTTTTATGAGTTGCGGCTATTGTACCATAAACTTGCGCGCGTTGCAATAGGAATTTTAAAATTTTTTGTCAAATGTTTTTTTAATATTTTCGCCGTTTAGCGCGCTTTCCCACGCGGCTAAATGGACTTTCGCCATATTTTCGATTGTGTACGGGCGGATTGCTTTCAAACTGTTCGCGCTAAGTTCGAGCCGCTTTTTATCGTCAAGCAACACTTCGTTCAACTTTTCGGCAAGTTTTAAATCGTCGCCTACGGGGACGATATAGCCGCTCTCTCCGTCTTTTATAAGTTCAAGCCCCGCAACGCACATATCCGTCGTTATTACGGGGAGCGCGTTCGCCATCGCTTCGTTTACAACCAACCCCCAAATATCTTCGCGGGTGGGAAGGACGAAAACGTCCGCCGCGCGATAATATTTTTTCAATTCTTCTTTTTGCTTAAAACCTATAAACTCAATGTTTTTTAAGTTTAAATTTTTAACCGAATCGATATATTCTTGCGTAGGCACGCCGCCCACAAAGCATACTTTAACGCCGCCGACCAAATTTTTTGCGGCTTTTATAAGCACGTCAAACCCCTTTCTTTCGATAAACTGACCGACTGCAAGCACGATTTTGTCGCCGCTTAAGTTAAGTTCTTTTTTATACTCTTCTTTTTCGCCGTCCGTTATAGGGGACGGGAGCAAGTCTTTTTCAAACAAAGAAGTAAACGGATAGCGTATGATTTTACCTTCGTCAACCCCGAGCGACGTAAAGGATTTGCGCGAATTTAAGCAACTTGCAAAACACCCCGCCGCCTTGCCGTAAAACTTCTTTTTAATTTTAAACTTTAATTTTTGTTTGAAAGTTTCAGGTTCGCTATAAAAGCACCCGTCCGTTTCGATATAAAAAGGTATGCCCTTTTTTGCCATATAATTTGCAAAAATCGCGCCCGACGGTGTGCCGCAATCCATCGAGCAGATTACGTCGTAATCGTTTTTGAGCAATTTTTTATACCCGAAACAAAACGCCTGGTCTACCCGTATAGAAACGCCTTTTAAAAACACGGCGGTAAAATTATCGAACTTGTAATTTTTCCACGACTTATCCCTTTCCGACGAAGTGTGCTTTTGAAACGTAACCGTTAAATCGCAATACTTTCCGAGTTCGTTGAAAAAATCAACCCTGTATGGGGACGGAACGTTCGTAGTGATTAAAACTTTCATAGTAAATTCAAGTAACCGCTTAACATAACGCTTACGGTATCGATTTTTTCGGCGACCTTTAAGTTTTTGCCGATAAGGCTCAAAACCGCCGATATATCCCCTTTAGGCGCAACGTTTTCGCTCGGCACGCTCTCGACGCTTCCGCCCGTTTCATAGGTTATAACGGGGGTTCCGCACGCCTGCGCTTCTAAGTTGACGGTGGGGTAAGTATCTTCATACGTAAGATTTATAAACTTATCCGCCGCCGTATACCATTCGCAAAGTTCTTCGATAGAACTTGTGCGCCGTAAGCCGAAAATATTTGCGGGGAGAGTTTTTATTTGCTTTTCGTTAAGCCCGATAAGCACGATTTTATAATCGTCCGGCAAAATTCCGGCAAGCTTAATAAAATCTTTAAGCCCTTTCCTCCTATCCCACACGTTGGCGACGCCTAAAAGTATTTTTTTATTCTCTAAGCCGTATCTTTTTAAAATGTCGCTTTTTATCGGCTTAAAAAATCTCAAATCTATGCCGTTATATACGGTCACGACTTTATATTCTTTTAAAAACGACCGCTCGACCAAATTTTTAAGCCAGTTTGACGGGGTGACTATAGTTAAATCTTTAACGCCCGTAAACGCTCTTTTTTTCCGCGCAAAATTCTTCTTGCTGTTATCGAAAAGCACGCTTTTAGGATATTCTTTTTTCTGCGGGCAATTTTCGCACCCGCCCGTTTCCCATTTATAGCAATTAGCGTAATCGAAATAAGCGCAGTGCCCCGTAAACGCCCAGCAGTCGTGAAGCGTCCATATAACTTTTTTGTTCGTCGACTTTAAATAATCGAACAAAACTTCTATATCGAGATAGTAGCCGTGCAAATTGTGAAGGTGAATAACGTCGGGGTCGTACGCCTTCTTTTCTTTTCTAAGCTTTTTTGTGGCGCGTTTAGCGGTAAAGCCTACGTTATCGAAAAGCCTTGCCGAAAGCGCGTTTACGTAAGGCGAAAACTTTCCGCCTACGCGCACCGATTTGATATCTTTGCGCATTTCCCCGCGGGAAGCCGCAACCATGCAATCGTCGCCGCGATTTTTAAGCGCGTCGCAAACGCCGTTCATAACCCTCGGCGGTCCGCCGCTTATAAAGCCCGTGTTTATTTCAAATACTTTCATAAAATTATCCGTCAGCCGTTTATCGTTTCGCTCAAAAGGTTTTCAAGCCTCGATATGTGTTCGCTAAGCGCAAAATGCGCTTTTGCATACTCTTTTCCGTTCAAACCTACGCTCACGTAAGCGGCAGGGTTTTTAAGATAATTATCAATAAGGTCGGCAAGCCCCGTATAGTCTTCCGCTTCCGCGCATACGCCGCAGTTCGATTCTTCAATAAGCTCTTTCCCCGCGCCCGACATCGCGCCTATAACGGGCTTACCCGTAGCCATATACGCCTGCAATTTTCCGGGGACGGTTATCTGACCTTTTATAAGGGTTATCACGAGCGCGTCCGCGCGGCGATACACTTCGACCATCTCTTTCATCGGAACGCCGCCTGAAAATTTAACAACGTCGTTTAGTTTCAGTTCGCTTGTCAGCGCGACGAGTTCGTGTTTTAAGTTTCCGTCGCCGACGATTTCGACTTTAAACCCTGTTTCGCCCTGTTTTTTAAGTTCGTTTACGGCTAAGATAAGCGTTTTAAGCCCCGTGCTTTTGCCGACGTTACCCGCGTATATAAAAGTGGTTATATCGGCGGAATTTTGCCGCGGCGAATATTCCGCGTTTATCAAATTTTCGGGCGCGTGCTGCGGAATGTATGAGATTTTATCGGTCGGAACGCCGTTCACTTTATTCAAGTACTCTATAAACGACTTGGAAGTTACCGCTATTTTATCGCATGCGTTATAAAGTTTTTTAGCCTGCCGCGAATAATAGGCGTTAAAAATTTTAAACTTACGCATAAGTTCCGAACCGCTGAGCGGAGCCAAGTCAAGACAATAGCATGCAAGTTTAAGGTTATGTTTTTTAGCGTACTTAACGGCGGGCTTTAATTGCAGAACGGGGGTTAGCTGATAGCAGTATACTATATCGAACCCCGTCAGTTTTTTGGCGACTTTATATGCGTTTTTGGCATAAGACAGATAGTTTAAAAACTGACCGACCCTGTTATGCCCGCGCGGAATAATGTTTGCGCGGATAATGCGCGCGCCGAAAATAGTTTCTTCTTTTACGTGCTTACCCTTATATTCGGGGTAAATTTCGCCGCCGGGGTAGTTCGGTTGCCCCGTCACCACGGTTACTTCATGCCCGACGGAAACGAGTTCTTTGACGATGTCGTTTATTAAAAACCGTTCGGGGTAAAAACATTGAGAAAAAACCAAAATTTTCATGACTAATTCCTTTCATTAAATACGGCGCGGTGTTTTTATCGCCGCGCCCGTAAAATCAAGTAAACAAAACTATGTGAGTTGAATTTGTTGAGATTTAAATTTTACCGCCGCGCCAAAACCCGCGCTTTGCTTCCGAAGTTAACCCGCAAAAATCTACGCCGCCCAAAACAGCTTATCATCTATCGCCGCGACCACACAAATTGATTTCAGTCGTCCGCGCACTCGCCTAAAGCTTTTATATTATCGGTTTTTACGACGTCGCACTTTTCGCAATGTTTGTATTCGCAGGTATCGCCTTCCACGACCCCGTCTCGCTCAAAAACTTTAAACACGGTTTTAAAAATTATGCCTAAATCGAAAAATAAACTGCGTTTTTCAACGTACTTACCGTCAAGCCACGCCTTCTCGGCAACGTCGACCTGGTCGCGCCCCGAAATTTGCGCTAAACCCGTAAGCCC
>CAKQMM010000057.1 GCA_934254755.1 uncultured Clostridia bacterium | reverse complement strand
ACTATAAGCTGCGCGAGCTTACCATTCCCGTTATTTTAAACGGCAAACTCGTGTACGAAATGCCGAATTTAAAAGAAATCGTTAAATACGCAAAAGAAGAAAAGGCAACTTTCTGGGACGAATATCTGCGCATAGACAGCCCGCATATTTATAAAGTGGACCTTTCCGATAAACTTCTTGCGCTTAAAAACGGAATGCTTGAAAAAATAAGAAAAGAAAACGCGTAATTTTACGCTATTAAAGGGCTATGAGCGAATTTTTTAAAAACGAAAGCGATTTAAACGAAGCGTACTTAGCGGAAGTGAATCGCCTAAACTTAATAAGCGAAGAGTTCGACGCGTTTTTAAAAGAAACGGTCAGAAATTATCCTTCCGACAAAACGCGCAGGCTGTCGCTTCTCGGCGATATGCTGACGGAAATTTTAAAAAAGCCGTCAACCGAATTTTCGGACAAGCAAAAAATAGACGAAATTTATAAACTTGTTTCCGATTTTAAAGGCGGCAAATAATGATTTATCTCATCGGCATAGTTATAGCGGCGGCGGTCGTCGGGTTTGACAGGCTCACTAAATTTTTAGCTGTTAAATTCGACGCGGACAAGGTTATAATAAACAAACTTTTAAAATTCAATTTAACCTATAACACCGGTTCGGCGTTCAGTTTTTTAAGCAACAAAAGTTGGGCGCAAACTTTCTTTATAATTTTAACTTTTATCGTCCTTGCGTTGATACTCGCGCTGAGCGTTTATTCATTCGTCAAGTTTTTTAAAGCGAATACGGCAGGGGTTCAAAAGAGCGACAAAAAAGCCGTTTTTAAGGCGGTTATGCTCGGCAAGGTTAAAAAACCGCACACCTTTTTGTCCGTTGCCGTTCCGCTTGTGTTCGGCGGCGCGCTCGGCAACCTTATCGACAGGGTTGCGAACAAAAAAGTCGTGGATTTTATCTTCGTTTTTTACGAAACGGATATCTTTCCCGCGATATTCAACGTGGCGGATATTGCGCTCGTCGTCGGCATGATAATGCTGGTGTTTTACTTTTTGTTCCTCGATAAAGAGGCGGTTTTCAAGCCGAAAAACAAAAACGCAGGTAAAACCGCCGAAGATAAAAAGGGCGAAGCGGAAACGTTAGATAAACAATGAAAAAAGAAATTACGGTAGATAACGTCGGCGTTCGCGCCGACGTATATTTAAGCGAAAAATTAAATTACACCCGCTCTAAAGTTAAAAAACTTATCGACGACGGGTGCGTTTTCGTGAACGGGGCTAAAATCAAATCGTCCGACAAGCTCCCCGAAGGCGCGCTCGTGACGGTTGACGAACCCGACCCGAAACCCCTCGGCTTAACACCCGTAAACCTTCCGATAGATATAGTTTATCAGGATAAAGATATTGCCGTTATAAACAAGCCGCAGGGCTTAACCGTGCACGACGGCAACGGGGTGAAAGGATACACTCTCGTCAATTTGTTGCTTGCAAACTTAGATAGTTTAAGCGGCATAAACGGAGTTATCCGCCCGGGGATAGTGCATAGGATAGATAAAGACACGTCGGGGCTTTTGGTCGTTGCGAAAAACGACGCGGCGCACGTAAGTTTAGCGGCGCAAATTCAGAACAAAACGTGCAAGCGCACCTACATTGCGCTTTTGGAGGGCGTTTTAAAACAAGATAGCGGCAAGATAGAAACGCATATAGAGCGGTCGCAAAAAAACCGAACTATGATGGCGGTGTCGGACAGAGGTCGCATTGCAATAACCGAATTTAAGGTTTTAAAGCGTTACGATAACTATACGCTTTGCGAGTTTAATTTAAAGACGGGCAGAACGCACCAGATTCGCGTTCACTCTAAGTTTATAGGGCACCCGATAGTCGGCGACCCCGTTTACGGCTTTAAAAACCAAAAATTCAACTTAAAAGGGCAACTTTTGCACGCTATAAAACTTGAACTAACTCACCCCGCAACGGGCGAAAGGATGACTTTCACCGCCCCCTTGCCCGACTATTTTTTAAACGTTTTAACTAAGCTCGATAACAAAAAATCAAATTAAAACACTAAACAACGCGCTCTTTTCGGGCGCGTTGTTTTTTGCGGCGGCGCGTTTTTACTCTGTAACGGTTTTAAAGAGTGGCGCATATTTTATTTTGTGCCGCAGGGATACGGTTGAAGTTATAATTGCCGCATAAACTACGCTTTTGTAATGGTAAAACAAACGACCGTTTCACATATTTTTAACAATCGGTTGACAAAAAGGCGGTTTATCGTTAAAATAAAATTGAAAAATCTTAAAAAGGAGATTTTATTTATGAAAAGGTTAAAACTTGCGGCTATTTTTACCGCGCTTGTTCTTTCCGTTACGGCGTTTGCCGCGTGCGGTAAGAAAGACGACGACAAGGGAGGCGGCACCGTCGGAAACAGCTGGTCGGCGCTTAAGTTGACTGACGTCTATAATACGACTTACGTTGAAAAAGACGATTACACCCCGATAACCGCTACTAAGATAGACGAGTTTACGGGATATAAGAAATTCAAGATTTCAAACAGCGGTTATACTTTAGCGAACTACGACGTGTTGCAGGTTCTTTATAAAGAAAACGAAGTAACTAAAGATAACGTTGTAACTAAGGTTACGACTTATAAACTTTATAACCTTATGCTCAACAAAGTCGTTAAAACGTTTACCGTTGACGACGCTGTTTACTACACGAGCGGCTCCGTAGGCACTTACGTAAACTTCGTGTTTAAATATCAGTACACAAACGGTACCCGTTACGTATACGCCGTTCAGGCGCAGACCAAAGACTTGTCAACCGGCACCGGAACGACCGATACTTATTCGCTTGACGGCAAGTTGTTTTCTTCGTCCGCAACCGTTTATTTCGACAACTTTACCTATATAAAAGAAACGGACGACGATGATAACGACGCTTACTTGTTACAGTTCACGGTTTTAGACGATGAAGACGCTACCGTCCGCGCTACTTATATCGAAAATATTTACACCGGCGAAACCAAAACCGCCGATAAAAAGCCCGTAAACGAGATTAAAGACTTCAAAGAGAATATAGCCGAAGTCGCAGGGCTTAAACTAGGTTACGATAAGCGCGGATATATCTACATTTACGATAAAGACACCGAAGAGTTGAAGTTTACCTTCGATTTAACGGGCCCCGCAGAAAACTCTAACATAGCCTTTATCGGCAACGGCAATATTTTATATCAGACGTGTTCGCTTCTTCCCGAAGACGCGGTTAATTACGACTTCGTTGACTTCAGCGGCGGTGAAGCTTCTAAATACGCGCTTAAATCTTACATATTAAATACTTCCGACGGTAGCAAAACGGAAGTAACGCTTGACTTTACCGTAAATGAAATCGGTAACAAAATTACGGACGAAGACGATTTTACCCGCGTTTATAAAGACGGAATCGAAAACGTTGCAAGTATTTACAGAATTATCGATAAAAAACATAGCGGTAACCGACAACTTGCGGTCGTTAAGAACGATTTAACGGTCGTCGGCGTTATCGAAGACGTTGTTCCTTATCAGAGCGGCGAAGCAGAACTTGTCGGCGACAACTTGTTCAAGGTTAGCACTTCCAAGAGTAGCGGCGAATATTACTTCGTGAACGGCGACGGCGAAATCGTCGGTAAGCGCGCTGACGGCGTAAGCTATGCGGGCGACGCTTACATGTACACCGAAAGCGCATTATACAGCGCAAGGACTCTCGATAAAATTCTCGATTTTGTCACCGACGAGTATACGGCTTCCTTTAATCAGAATAACTTCGGCGGAAACGTTCTTTTAAGAAAGTTATATAAAGACAACGAAAAAGGCGCTGATTTCTTACTTTATAAAAAGGATTCCAAAACCCCTGTGGTGCTGTTTAACTCAAAAGACGTAGTCAATTTCAGCACGAGTAGCAATTACTGCTATTATTATAAGAGAAACGTCGATAAATACGGCGTTACGGTTTCTTTCCACAACGTGTATATAAACACCGAAGGCAAAACGATTTTTGAATTCGATACCGACGATAATTCTTCGGCTTTGTTCAACGGAAGCATAGATCTTAACGGCGTTAAAACCGGTTATAGATTCGTAAACGTCAAAAAAGCCGACGGCACTTACGAAGGCGTGTATTATCGCGCCGTTGTTTAAGCGGCGGTGTACCGGTCATCCGATTATAGGAGGATATTATGAAAAAATTAAAATTAGCGGCTTTATTGACCGCGTTTACCCTTTCCGTTACGGCGTTTGCAGCCTGCGGAAAGAACGACGATAAAAAAGGCGGCTCAACCGATATTTCGGTTAGTTGGGAAACGGCAAATTTTCAGGACGTTTTTAAAACTAAATACGTTGCGAGCGACGACGAAGCTCCCGCTCCCGCGCTTAAAGGTAACGTTTTGAGCACTTACGACGGTTACGAGTTCGTTTCGGGCGTTTACGTTTACGAACAGGACGGTACGCGTTATACCTATTCGACACAAAACCATAACCCCGTCGTTGCAACGTATAAAGTTAAAGACGACGGATCTGCCGATTACAGGTTCTATAACGTCGCGCTCGGGAAAGAAATTTTACAAAAAACTCGTGCAGCCGACGAAGAGTTTGAAATAAAAACTATCGGACACGAAGTAACCGGGAGCTTCTGGGTTTATGCGTTAAGAATAGATATTTTGGGCAAAGAGAGCTCTTCGACCGAATATTACACCTTCGAAGGAACAAAACTTAACGGCACTTTAAGATTAGTTAACGAATACGACGTCAAAGACGACAACGACAGATTGATTTCCAAAGAACTTGTCTTTAAAGTTTCCGATTCCGAAGGCAACGCTACCTCTTATCGCACGGACGCTTATACCGGTAAATCGGTTAAAAACGTAACCGAAGACAATAAGCCGGTAGGCAACGAGTTTAAAGATTTTGAGACCGATTACGAGTTGGAAGGCAAAAAATACGGTTATAAAATCGACTCCGACGGCGTTATCGCCGTTTACGAAAAGGGCAGCAACAAAATTGCTAAACTTGCCGACTTCAGGGGTGAATACGAAAACGTTAATTTCACTATACTCGCTAACGAAACCTTCCTTGTTCAACTTACCGGTCTTACCGACGGAGAGTATGATTATATTCAGGTTGACTCGGGCAAAGCCAAAAAGTATAAACTTAAATCTTACGTATACGACCCTGCAAGCGGCGAAAAAACCGAAGTTAAATTGAATTATCTTTGCATGTATGCAATAAATTCTTACGCGCACGACGATTACGACAATATGGTAAAATGCGAAAACTTAGGCTTATTTTATAGAATTATCGATAAAAAACTCGATACTAAAGCGCGCATTGCAGTGCTTAAAAACAACCTTGAAGTTTGCGGCGTTATAGATAATTACGTGCCGGAACAGGACGATATCCCTTACCTTATTTCTGACGGCGTGTTCGAAGTCGAAACGAGCGGCAGTAGCAAATATTACCTCGACGCTACGGGTAAAATAATCGGTAAAAATCTGACCGGCACCAGATACTTAAATTCTACGTTCGTCAGGACGGATAAGGCTATTTACAACGTTAAAACTCTTGAAAATATCATAGATTTAAGCACCGACGAATACTCGATAGATATTTACGAAACTGATTTTAACGGTAACGTCGTTATCAAAAAGAATTACGTTGACGGCCGCAGTTCGGATATACTTCTTATAACCCCCGAATCAAACACTCCGAAAAAATTATTCTCGGAAGACGAAGTTTCCAATTATCGTTTTGATTTCTACGGCTATTATTACGTTCAGCAGTTCGATAGCGAAAAGGGTTTATATACCGTAACCTATTATAATGCCGACGGTAACGAAATGTTTAGCTTCAAAAGTCGTTACGGCACCATCGACGCAAGCAGCGCGTATAGTATTACCGAAAACACGAGAGCAAACTTCTTCCGCTATATAGATACCGATGCGAACGGCGTTGAAATCAAACGCTATTATAGGTGCGCTTAAAACAAGCGTTAAAACGGCTTACGGTCTAAGTTTTCGGTCAGACTAAAACTTATAAACAACCAAAAAGCACCCGCTAAGTTGCGGGTGCTTTTCGTTTTTTAATGCGGGAGGGGAAAGGCTCTATGTAGTAAAAAACTTAGCGTAGGGCAGGGGCTGCGTATAGTTAAACGCGCTTCCGCGAGATTCTTCATTCCGCTGTCGCTACATTCAGAATGACAGTACAAAAAGTCTGTCACCTTGAACGAAGTGAAAGGTCTCGTGGAAACGAACGCGGTCGCTAAACGCGGGCGGCTTACAAAAAGCAGCCGACGGCTGCCGGGTCGTCGAGGGCGTTACCGCTACTACCCGCTAAATCGCAAAAAGCAGCCGACGGCTGCCACTATATATCTTCATTTGCATTTTTATAAAATTTGTGGTAAAATCACTATATATGGAAAGCGTTGAGGCGAATTTAAAAAATAACGCCCGTAATTTCACCTTTATCGACCTTTTTGCGGGCATCGGCGGTATGCGCCTTGCGCTTGAAAGTTTGGGCGGTAGGTGCGTTTTTTCGTCGGAATGGGATAAATTCGCGTGCAGGACTTATTTAGCGAACTTCGGCGAAACGCCGCGGGGTGACGTAACTAAAATTCCCGCAAACGAAATACCCGATTTCGATATCCTTGCGGCGGGCTTCCCGTGCCAACCGTTTTCAATCGCGGGCAAAAAACGCGGGTTTAATCACGAAACGCAGGGCACGCTTTTTTTTGAAGTGGAGCGCATTTTAAAAGAAAAACGCCCCAAGGCTTTTTTACTTGAAAACGTTAAAAATTTAACCGCGCATAATAAAGGCGAAACGTTTAAAATTATGCTAAACCACTTAACCGCGCTCGGTTATAAAGTGTATTACAAGGTTTTAAACGCGCTTGACTACGGCGTGCCGCAAAAGCGTGAAAGAATAATTATTTGCGGGTTTTTAAGCGATAAAACTTTCTCTTTCCCCGACCCGTTGCCCGTAGAAAAGCGCAAAACGCTCGAAGACGTGCTTGAAAACTCCGTCGGCGCAAAATATTACGTAAAGCCGTCGGTTAAAGCGGCGCGCATACAAAAACTTAAAAATAAGGACTATAA
>CAKQMM010000056.1 GCA_934254755.1 uncultured Clostridia bacterium | reverse complement strand
GCTCCTGTACGTGTCGATTTTTAAGTCTTTTTCGTCAATTTTTATCTCGACGTCTTCAACTTCGGGCAAAACCGCAACGGTTGCGGTGGAAGTTTGAATTCTGCCTTGCGATTCGGTTTCGGGCACGCGCTGAACGCGATGCACGCCGCTTTCATACTTCATTTTGGCGTAAACGCCTTTGCCGCTTATCGAAAAAGTTACCTCCTTAATTCCGCCGAGTTCCGTTTCGTTAGAGTCGATTTCCTCTGACTTCCAGCGGTGCTTATCGGCGTAGTTTACGTACATTCTGTAAAGTTCGTACGCAAAGAGCGCGGCTTCTTCACCGCCCGCCCCCGCGCGGATTTCAACGATAACGTTTTTATCGTCGTCGGGGTCTTTCGGAATAAGTAAAATTTTAAGTTCGGCAAGCGTTTCTTCAGATTTTTGCTTTAATTCTTTAACTTCCTGAACCAAAAGTTCTTTCATATCGGGGTCGGTTTCGCCGTTTAAAGATTCCTCCGCCGCAGACTTTTCGTCAAGAATTTTTTTGTATTCCATATATTTTTCGGCGGTTTCCTGCAAATCGGAATACTCTTTCGTAAGCTTTTTATATTCCGCCATGTCCGCGGTTGCGTCCGGTGCCGCAAGCGTTTCGCCGAGCTTTTCGTATCGTTTTAATATGTTTTCAAGTTTAGTCGTCATTTCTAACCGCCTTTACGATGCGTTCTATGCCGTTAATATCTTTCACTATTTCAATATCTTTATATCCGTTTTTAAGGCAGATTTCTCCGACTGCATGCGCTTCGCCCGCGCCCGCTTCGTAGATAAGCAAACCGCCTTTTTTAAGGTGCGCTTTTGCGCTGACGGTTAAGTCGCGATAAAACGAAAGCCCGTCTTCACCGCCGTCAAACGCCGCGTAAGGTTCAAACGAACATTCTTTTTGCAGATGCGCTATATCACTCGTTTTTACGTAAGGCGGGTTAGATATAATCACGTCAAAAACGCCCGTAATATCGGAAAATTTATCGCTTTTTACAAATTCAACCGCCGCGTTTAAGTCAGTCGCGTTTTTCTTGGCGACTTCAAGCGCGCCGTCAGAAATATCCGCCGCAAAAACTTTGCATCCCGCATTTTTAGCAACGGTCACGGCAATCGCGCCGGAGCCGGTGCACATATCCAAAACTTCAGACGTTTCGTTTATAAATTTGAGCGCGTAGTTCACAAGTTCTTCCGTTTCGGGGCGAGGAATAAGCACTCTGTTATCGACGTAGAAGTCGTAACCGTAAAAATTCGCGCTGTTCAAAACGTATTGAAGAGGTTCGCCTTTAACCCGCTTTGCCGCAAGTTTTGCAACTTTATCTACCGTTTGAGACGTTACGGTTGTTTTGCCGTCGTAAACTTTCGATCTCGGAACGTTAAGCGTAAGCGCAACGAGCCATTCCGCGTCCGCGTCGTCTATATTATTCTTTTTAAACAGCGTTTTAACCTTTTCGGTCAAACTTTTAACCGTTCCGTTTACCTCAAAACTTCTTTCGGGAATACTTGCGTCGTTATCCATTTCAAGCGTTAAGTTAAACGCGGTTATGGCAACTTCTATCATGCTGTCGTCAGGCTCGCGCGTGGTTAAAAATTGAAGGGCAAGCCCCGGAGCCTTAATAATATAAGACCATTTGCCTTTAATTTTGGCAAGCAGTTTTAAAATTTCATACGAAACGCCCGCTACGACGGGTAAAAGCAACAGTTTAACGCCAAACCTTAACGCTTTGCCACCGACGCCGCCGAAATTTAAGCCGAGTTTAATTAAAACGGAAGAGGTAAGAGCAAAAATAAGTATGCTTACGGTCATAACCAAAAACATAAACGTCGTGCCGCACCTGTCGTGAATGCGGGTGTGTTTTCTGACGTTTTCAACGGTGAGTTCGTCGCCCGATTCGTAGCAAGAAATAGTTTTATGTTCCGCGCCGTGATACATATAAGTGCGCCTTATATCTTTAAATAAGGACGTAAACGAGATATAAAGTATAAAAATGCCTATGCGGATAAGCCCTTCCACCGCCGAATAACCTAAACTGCCCGTTTTATCTTTAAGCGGCGTTAAATCTATTATCCATTGCGGCAAAAAGAAAAACAAAAATATAGAGAGCAACAACCCCAAGCCCACACCCAAAAAGGTAGCGAACCCATCGCCGTTCGATTTTTTTTGACCGCTTAGTTCTTTAAACTTTCCGTCGCCGTCGTCACCGAAAACGGAAGCGGAACGCGACAAAATGCGCGTCCCCGCGACAAGTGACCAAAAAAAGGAATACACGCCGCGGATAAGCGGAAGCTTTAAAGCCTTATTTAATTTTTCGGGCGGCGTTATGCGCTTTGCTTCAACGGCGATTTCGCCGCTTTCAGCCCTGACGGCGGTAACCATAGCGGTTTTGCCGCGCATCATAACGCCTTCGATAACGGCTTGCCCGCCTATCGAGGTTTGTTTTTGTTTATCAGCCATAATAAGTAAAAGTTGAGCTAAGCGGAAAATTACGCGCTAAGCCCTTTAAAAAATTAAAGGCTCTATGATATATTTCATAGAGCCGTTGGGTACCGCAAGCGGTATAAATCGAGTTAAATACCGTATCTTTTCTTAAATTTATCAACGCGCCCGCCGGCATCAACAAGTTTTTGTTTACCGGTAAAGAACGGATGGCATTTAGAGCAGATATCAACCTTGATAACGTCTACGTTCTTAGTGGAACCGGTGCGGAAAGTCGCGCCGCAAGCGCATTGAACGGTTACCAACTTGTAGGCAGGATGAATATTTTCTTTCATACGATCACCTCTTAATCTTTATTACCGTGCTATTATATTATATTTTATTGAATAAGTCAACTTTATTTTATGCGATTATTCGTAATTTTCGACAACTTTTGACTTTTATTTCATCGCTAAGTTATAAAAATGCGTAATAACGGGCGTAAGAAGTAAATTCAAGTTTACAAAGGCTTGCAAAATTCCCTCGGTTATTGTATAATGCTTATAATCGGTTTTTCGTTTTAACAAACAAAAATCTCAGGAGCAAAATGATTTCTTGGCAAATTACCGAACAAAATCAGATACAAAAAGTAAACGTTCAGGAAAATCTTGAAAGCGTAAGCGACGTTAAGGTTAAA
Source organism: uncultured Clostridia bacterium (assembly GCA_934254755.1). Taxonomy (GTDB): domain Bacteria; phylum Bacillota; class Clostridia; order Christensenellales; family Borkfalkiaceae; genus HGM11412. Next base: position 3,997 of record CAKQMM010000056.1, on the reverse strand, counting down.
ATAACCAAATGTTTCGTCACGCGGCAAGACGTTTTGTCTTACGCCCAAAAAACCGAAAATTATCCCGTTACGCCGTGCAAAATAGCCGTCGGGCAAATTTCGGAAACGGTAGGCGACTCTAACTTTTTTAACGAGGGCGACAAAGTATATCTCTGCCCCGAACGCGCCTGCGGCGAGTGCGCTAACTGTCTGGCAGGAAAGTACGACGAGTGTTTGAACGTTCAGTTTGCCGCTAAAAACTTCAGCGGTTATCTTAAAGAATTCGCCGTCGTTCCGAAAAACGACGTGCACGTTCTTCCCCCGAACGTCAGCGAGTACTCAGCTTTGTTTATTTACCACAGTGCGCTCGCGCTTACGGTTATAGACAAACTTAAACTTGAAAAAGGCGACCACGTAGCGATTTTCGGCGGAACGATACTAACGAACGTTATCGCGCAACTCGTATCCTATTATCAGTCCGTTCCGGTTCTCGTTTCCGCAAGCGACGAATTTTTGACGACTGCCGCAAACTGCGGCGTTTACTACGCGCTTAAAGCCGATAAAAACGTCGAAAAAGAAATTCTCGATATAACGGGCGGCAGAAAGTGCAGTAAAATCATTTACGTCACCGAAAGCGATATAAGCCCCGACTTTATCGTTAAAGCCGCCGCAAACCGCGCAACCGTTTGCATAACGGGTACTACGGGCGGGCTTGACAGCGCGAAAAACAAAATAAGCGTCGATTCTGTTTTAACCAAACAGCTTACCCTTAAATTCGTAAACACAGGCTACGGCAATTACGAAACGGCGATAAATTTAATCGCCCAGAAAGCATTGAATTTAAACCTTTATAACCTGCCCGAATATAAGTTTGACTACGTCAACAAATATTTCGACGCCGCCGCTAAAAAGGTTCAAAGCGGCGCAACCATCGTCGATTTTACGGTTGACCTGCTGTAAAAACAACAAAACGCACATTAAAAAACGCCGATTTCACGGCGTTTTTTTGTTTAACAATCTTGTTTGAGCATTTTTTTAACCTCATCGTATATATCGCCCGCACCCATAATAAGCGCGGCTTTTTTATTACCTGTATTTATGTATTCAAAAATTTCGGCGGGAGTTTTTACGTAAGAGGCAAAAAGCTCTTTTGCAAGCCTTGCCCCGTCCCCCGCTTCATCGTAGCTTTCGCGGGCGGCGTAAGTTTTGTATATAACAAGTTCTTCTCCGCAAAGCGCAGAAATAAAATCGTCAAACAAAATTTTAGTACGCGAATAGGTGTGCGGCTGAAAAATAACTACGTAGTCTTCGCCGTAAAGTTCTTTCATCGTTTTAAGGGTTGCTTTTATTTCCGTCGGGTGATGAGCGTAATCGGCAATAATCGTAGTTTTGCCGATTTCACCTAATTTTTCAAACCGCCTTACCGCGCCCGCATAACTTTCAATTCCGAATTTAATATCTTGCGCGCTTACGCCGTTTAAGTCGAGCGCGGCAATCGCCGCCAAGGCGTTATATACGTTATGTAAACCTAAAACGCGCAGTTTAATTTTTAAAAACGCCGCACCGCTTTTATAAACGTCGAACGAATACTCGCCTTCGCTCTCCGATAAATTATTTACGGTATAATCGGCAATATTTACTATTCCGTAACTATAAAGGCAAGGCGTTTTATTTCCGCCGTTAAAGCGCGAAGCATACTCTTTTAAATTCACGTCGTCAGCGTTAATTATTTTAATTTGCGCTCTGTCTAAATACTTATAAAATTCTTTTTTTAATTCGGAAACGTTGCCGTAAGAATCTAAATGGTCGTTATCCGCATTTAAAACGACGGCGGTTTTGACGGTTACGTACGCGATGTTTTTTTTGTATTCGCAAACTTCAGAAACGGCAAATTCGGGCGTTTTTATAAAGTGAGAATTAAACTCTCCCTCAAACGCGCCGATATGCTCGAAAAAGTTGATTTTCGCTACTCTTAAAACGGTGGCAATCATCTTCGTTACCGTCGTTTTGCCGTGAGAGCCCGCAACGCCTATCGAATTTTTAAATCTTCTTAAAATCATCGCCAAAAGCTCGGCGCGCTTAATTACGGGAATTTTTAAAGATTTTGCGGCGGTTAATTCATAAGAACTTTCGCTGATTGCCGAACTGAAAACCACGATATCGGCGTTTTTCACTCCGACGAAATTTTCGCCGATAAAAATGTTTATGCCGAGTTTTTTAAGTGCGCGTGTGGCGTCGCTTTCCGTTCTGTCCTGCCCGTACACGTAAAAACCCAACGATTTTAAATAAGCGGCAAGCTTCGCCATACTTACGCCGCCTATCCCTAAAAAGCAAATTTTCATACAATATTTTATGAAAACAGGCCAAAATATTTTACTTCTTTGCGTTTTTTGGCAAAAAATATTGATTTTTTTTGATTTTCTATTGAAAAATGTGAAAACGTAGTGTAAAATGTAGGCAAGATTGAAAAATCTATAATTGACAGGGCGGAAAATAAAATGAAAATTTCAGACGTAAGGGTACGTTTAGTACTAAGAGACGACAGCAAGCTTAAAGCCGTCGCAAGCATAACGATTGACGATTGTTTCGTCATACACGATATTAAGATAATCGAAGGTACGGAAGGCTATTTTATAGCTATGCCCAGCCGCAAAACGCAGGAAGGCGAATATAAAGACATAGTTCACCCTATTAACACCGAAACGCGCGAACAAATTATAAAACTTGTTCTTGAAGCGTTTAACGCGGAAAAAGCAAAAGCGTAATTTACACGTAAAAATTTAAGGCGGCTATCAAAGCCGCCTTTTTGTTGTAATACTTTATTTTTTCGTATACCCGCGCAAGTCAAACCACACGAACCCTCTCAACGCCCGCCCGTTTAACTTTTTGCGGTTTTTAAAATCAGCCTTAGCACTTTTTTACCGCGTAGTAAATCGCTCCGTCGCATTTTCCGATTTCGCTTAAACTGCCGTAAACGGGTTCTAAAATCCAACCGTCTTTTACGACAAGCTCGTTCTTTTGATTCTTATCCGAATAGTTGACTGCGCAAACGACGAATTTATCGCTGCTTAGTTTATGCAAAGTCGTTACGATTTGCGGATTTTTAGATACGACGATTTTATTTTTCAGCACGTTTTCGCCGACGATTTCGTAAATTTTATACCAAAGCGTATCGTTAAACGCAGCGTATTTATCGTATAACATTCTCTCTAACGGGAAGTTAAGGAAGTAAATCGTTCCTTTACCGTATTTGTTTTTAGAAAAAACGATATTGCCTTCTTCGTTTTTTGCGAGCACTTCCGCGCCGACGGAAGATAACAGTATTTCTCTTTCGACAAAATACTCAAGCTCACCGAACTCAAAGCTCGCCTTGTGGCGCTTATTAGTCGACACGCAACCGTGAGATTTTAACCCCAGCATCTCTTCCATATTGAACAGAAATCCGCCGTTATAGGTAATGAAAAGCGTAGCCCCGTCTTCAAAAACGGCGTTAAAAATTTCATTACTTACGCGCTTATACTGCGTCGTCCAAAACGAACCCCACGGCATAACGTACAAGTCCGTTTTAGGTGCGATTGCGTCAACTTTGTCGGCAACGGTAAAAGTTAAATCAAGCCCCGCCTGCTTAGCAAGCACCAGCGACGGCGCGGCGTACTCCCAACGAACGTCTTTAGTTAAAACGCACGCCCCGTCCGTTTCTTTCGGCGGCAATTCATCTAACGGCAGCCCGCTTATTGTTTCCGATATTTTTTTAAGCTCTAATCCGATTTTTTTGGGTTTTAAATCAAGGTCAAGCACACCGATCAAGCTTTCCATAAACGACCATTCGTACGGCGCATAATTAAGTTTAGCATATTCGTGGGCGCACCACCAGAAATACCCTTTAACGTTATTAGATAAGCACGACCAAACGTTCGCTCGCATAAAATCGCAAGCGTCGGAATCGTTTGCGGTCGAGTCGGTGAAGGAACCTTGCTCTTGCATAATTACGGGTTTACCGCTCAAATCTTTATAATAC
>CAKQMM010000055.1 GCA_934254755.1 uncultured Clostridia bacterium | reverse complement strand
TGCCGCCCGTCGGGGGAACGAATGAGGGCGCGGGGGTAAAGCTTGCGCCGAACGGCTTTTTAAACCCTGCGGGTTTTGAGCCTGCGGGCGTAAAGTCGCGCTTTGAACCGTCGAGCGGGCGTTTTTCACCCGGTTTATAGGGGCGTTTTTGCCTGTCGGGCTCGGTGTTTACATATTCTTTTATCTTAGGCGGCTGGGGGCGGAACACCCTTTTGCCGTTAATGATGACTATGTTCGGGTTATCGGTTTTTTCGATAACGTCGCCTTTAATCTGCGGCTTTTCTTCCGCTTTGGGGGCGGCGGGTTTAATATCTTCCGCTACGGCTTGCGGCTTTTCTTCAAACGCTTCCGTTTTAACTTTTGCGGGTTCTTCCGCTTTTACTTCTTCGGTTTCGGGGACGGGGGATACAACGCTTTCCGTTTCTTCCGCTTTCGGGGGTTCGGACGCGTCAACCGCTTCGACCGCGGGTTTAACGGGTTCTTCCGCTTTAATTTCTTCTATGGCGGGGTCTTCCGCTTGTTGCGCCTTTAACTCTTCTTCGGCTTTTATACGCTCCAAATCTTCCTGTTCTTTGCGTTTAAGTCTGAACGCGTTAGATTTTTCGGCTATCTTTTTGTCTATTTCGCTAAAAAGATTTTTAACGGACGACAAAGCTTTGCCGAGTTCGTTTTCGTTTAACGCGGCGCTTACGGTCTTAATATTTACAATGGTATCTTTGCTTTTTTCTTCCACGCTGTTGTTCTTTTCTTCCATAATGTTACCGTACCCCTCCTTGATATTCGTAAAAACGGTCGCTCAAATTCAATAAAATCGCTTCCGCAAGCCCTTTATCGAGTATCGCAAGCAGTTTGCAATGCTCTTTACGGGCAATGGTTTCTATCGGCACTTCGCTTACGATTAGTTTTGCAGAGTGCTTTTTAGCGATTTTAACCGCGTCTTTAAAAGTGTTTGCCGACGCGGTTTTACATATCATCAGCAATTCGACTTTATTTTTCGTATGTTCTATCGCGTTTACTCCCGCGACCGTTTTGCGCATTTTCGTCGCAAACCCGACGTAAGAAAGAATTTTACTGTTTTCCAAAAAAACTCTCCTTTAACGCCGCGTACACGTCGTCCGATATCTCCTGCGAAAACGTTTTGTTTAAAACGCGCTTTTTGATAATCGTTTCGACGCATTTTTTATCGTTGCACACGTACGCCCCGCGCCCCGAAATTTTGCCCGTTAAGTCGATGACGAAAGTCCCGTCGGGCTTCCGAACGACCCTTATAAGCTCTTTTTTCGGTTTTTCGGCGCGGCACGCTATGCAAGTGCGCATAGGTATCTTTTTTTCAGCCATTTCTTATTCGTTATCTCCGTTTTCGACGGGCGTTTCGGGCGCGGCGACGGGTTCTTCCATAACGTCGTCAACCGAGTCAAGATCGCCGAGTTCCGCTTGCTCTTTAGCCATTTCTTCAAGCATTTTAGATTCGCTTTTAACGTCGATTTTCCAGCCCGTGAGCCTTGCGGCAAGCCTTGCGTTCTGTCCGTCTTTACCGATTGCGAGCGAAAGCTTATCGTCGGGAACGATAACGCGCGCCGACTTTTCGCCCGTTGCGGTAACCCTTAAAACTTTTGCGGGCGCAAGAGCCTTCGCAATAAATTCAAGCGGGTTTTCGCTCCACGGAATAATATCTATTTTTTCGCCGCCGAGGCTTTCTATAACGGCGTTTACGCGCATGCCTTTGTTGCCGACGCACGCGCCGATTGCGTCAACCTGCGGGTCTTCGCTATATATGGCGACTTTGCTTCTCTGCCCCGCTTCGCGCGAAACGGCTTTGATAACCACGATGCCCTGACGAATTTCGGGCACTTCGTTTTCAAAAAATCTTTTAACCAAGCCCGTGGACGTGCGCGACACGAGAATCTGCGTGTTTCTGCCGAGCGTTCTTATGCGCTTAACGTAAACGATAAGTTTCTGATTAAGTTCGTAATTTTCGCCGGGAAGCTGATCCTGCGGAAGCATAACGCCTTCGAGCTGACCGTTTGAAAGTTCGACGTAAACGTTGCCGTTTTCGATTTTTCTGACGATAGCGGACTGAATTTCGTTTTCTTTATCTTCAAATTCCTGCAAAGTGTTGTTGCGCTCCGCTTCGCGAACCTTTTGCATAACCACTTGTTTAGCGGTTTGCGCGGCTATTCTGCCGAAGTCTTTCGGGACGAATTCTTTCTCGAAAACGTCGCCCGCTTTGTAGGACTTTTTATATTCGCGCGCTTCTTCGACCGAAATTTCTTTTTCGGGATCGACGACTTCGTCTACGATATTTTTGGTAGCGTAGAATTTAAGCGAACTTTTTTCTTCGTTCCACTTGATTTTTACTTCGGCGGCGTCCCCCGCGTATCTTTTATATGCGGAAGAAAGCGCGGTTTCAAGAGTGCTGAAAAATGTTTCTTTATCAATGCCTTTTGTTAAGCCGAGTTCTTCAAGCGCGGCAAAAAAATCTTTATTTACCATAATTTCTCCTTCAAATTCAGTCGAATTTAACCGCTTCGTTGATTTTTGCGATGCGGTTAAGCGGAATAACCGTATCTTCGCCGCTTATTTTAACGGTTACGTTGTTGCCGTCGTAGTTTATAAGCGTGCCTTCAAAATATTTAACGCCTTTTATGGGGGCGTAAAGTTTAATTTCCACGTCTTTGCCGATTTTCTTCAAAAAGTCCCGCTCGGTTTTAAGGGGTCTATCTAGCCCCGGGCTCGAAACGTTGAGGATATAAGCCCCGTCGTAAGGGTTAAACTCGTCAAGCGGCGCGTCGATTGCGTTGTGAAACGCTTCGCACGAGTCTAAATCGACCCCGCCGTCTTTATCTATATACACCGTAAGCGACGGATTTTTTGAGTTTTTGAATTCGACTTCGACTATTTCAAGCCCCAAGCCCTCCGCTATGGGGTCTAAAAACGCCTTTATCTCTTCGTTCGATTTCGCTTTCATATTCGCCTTTATTCCGTTCTAGCGGAATTTAATTTACTTTTTACGGGAAGCCCTTTGCGACTTTAAGCATATCCCGCCGCAAAAACTTAACGCCCCGCAATAAACAAATTTGAGAGTGGCAACCGCCACTCTCAAACTACAAGCCTACACTACTAATTCTTGATTATTTTAACATAATATAAACCGTTTTGCAAGCGTTTTAAATAATATATTTAAAATATTACAGCGAATTTTTTTCTTTAACCATCTCTAAATACGCCTGCGCGGTGGCAAACGCGTCGCTGCTCGCTCTATGGTGCAAAAATTCTATGCCGTAATGTTCGCACACGGTGTTTAGTTTATGGTTTTTAAGCATGGGGAGAGTTTCGCGCGCTTTTTTAAGAGTGTCGATAACCTCGCACTTCATTATGTAGCCGATTTGTTTGCCCGCGTATTTTAAAAATTTATAGTCGAATTCGGCGTTATGCGCGACGAATATCCCGTCGCCCAAAAACCTGAAATAATCGGGGAAAACTTTTTCTATCGTCGGGCTGTTTTTAACCATATCGTCGGTTATCCCGGTAAGGGCGACGATGTTTTCGGGTATGGGTATTTGCGGGTTCACGAGCGTTTCAAAACTCTCGGTTATCGTTCCGTCGACTATCTTGACCGCGCCTATTTCGGTTATTTTATCCTGAAGCGCGTTCGTGCCCGTCGTTTCGATATCGGTAACGACGAAGGTTTTGCCCTTTAAACACTCGGTGGGTCCCGTAAAAGTCGAGAATATATCCCCTTGCTTTATAAGTTCGCAAGGTTCGGGGTGAACGAAGGTATATTCCGACGGAGCTTTGAGCGACGGCTTCTCTTCGGGCACGTAGTTTTCGGGGAATTCGCAAAGGTGAAGCCCTTTTATGGTAAAACTTACGTTGCCGTTAAAAAGTTCGTTGTCGCCGCGCTCGATTATAACGCTGCCGACGGCAAGTTTTTCGAGTTTTTTAAGCTTTTGCTTATCTTTCGTGAAAAACGCGCCGCGTATGCTCGAAAGCTTATCGTTTATAGTTATAAAATAAAATTCGTTGCCGTTTTTGCTTTCGCGCTTTTCTATATCGGTTATTTCGCCGGCGAAAATAGCCGTTCCCAAAACGTCCGCGCCGTCTTCGATATATACGGCGGTGTCGTAACTTTCGGTGTCCAGAAACTTTTCGACCGAGCGCATTTTAATATATCTTACGGGAGATTTGCTGACGGCGTTTTCGTCAAGCGTTTCTATTTTATATTCGGGGGAACGTTCCTCAACCACCTTTTCCTTAATCGTGCCCGAAAAATCACTGCTGAAGTTTCGCGACAGATATTCGTCCGTCTTTTCTATAATCGAAAGCCTTTTGAAATAGTCCGCTATATCGGGCGAAACGCTTAGTTCGTACACCGATTTTTTGCCCGCGCAAATAACGTTTACGTCGCTCTCCGAAACGGCGTGGGATATAGAATAGTGGTTGCTTTTTACGTACCCCGCCACCGCCGATTTTACTATGTCTTTATCGACTATCGCCTTTTTCGATTCGACCGCGACTTTTATTTTGCCGCCGAATTCTTTCGTTATTTCACTCGCGACGAATTTAAGCGAATCGTCGGGAATAGCCGCGTCGCTTACGAGGGTAACGGTAAGCAAACCCGCCCTAACGTTTAGCGTTGCGTGGCAAAACCGAGCGTCGCCCAAACCCGAATCGAAGTTTTTAAGGCTGCTTAAAATTTTATCGAACTTCGTTTGCAATCTTTTTTATTTCCTTTAAAAATTCTTCTTCCGCCAAATTAAACGGCACTTTTTTTATAATTTCGTTCTTCTTGAAAATTACGCAGTAGTTTTTCGACCCCGCAATGCCGATATCGGCGTCCGCCGCTTCGCCGACCCCGTTCACGACGCACCCCATAACCGCTATTTTAAGGGGAGTTTTTATATCTGCGGTCAATTCTTCGACCCGCTCGGCAAGCCCTATCGAATCGTACTCCGTCCTGCCGCAGGTCGGGCAAGTTATAACTTCGGCGTAGTTTTTGTAAATTCCCGCCGCCCGCAAAATTTTAATCGCCGCAAGCGGCTCTTTAAGCGGGCTTGCCGCTAAACTTACGCGCACAGTGTCGCCTATTCCGTCAAGTAAAAGCGCGCCTATCCCGACCGCGCTTTTAATAATTCCGGTGTTATACGTACCCGCTTCGGTAACGCCGATATGTAGGGGATAATCGGTCTTTTTCGCTAAATAGCGATAGGTTTTGACGGTTAGCGGAACGCTGCTTGCTTTAGCGGAAATAACTATATCCGTCACCCCGCATTTTTCAAGCGCGTATACGTTTTTAAGCGCGCTTTCGGCAAGGGATATTTCGTTTTTTCCGAACCTTTGCAAAAATTCTTTTTCAACGCTGCCGCCGTTACTGCCGACCCTTACGGGAATGTGATGCGCCTTTAACGCGTCGGCAACCTTTTTAACGTTTTCAACGCTGCCGATGTTGCCGGGGTTTATGCGGACTTTATCGACGCCGTTTTCTATCGCTTTGACGGCAAGTTTATAATCGAAGTGTATATCCGCAACTATCGGAACTTTAACACGCTTTTTAATCTCGGCAATCGCGTTTGCGTCGGCGTCGTCTTTCACCGCAAGGCGGACGATATCGCACCCCGCCGCGTCGAGCGCGTTTATCTGCTCGCAAACCTCGCTTATCTTTTCGGTTTTAACGTTTGCCATAGACTGCACCGCTATTTTGTTGCCGCCGCCTATTTTAACTCCGCCTATATTAACCGTCTTAGTCATTTTGTTTATTCATCTCGTAAATTATTCTCAGCCCGTTAAGGGTAAGGGTTCTGTCGATTTTATCTATGCAGCTCACTTCTTTCGCGATAATTTCGCCCATGCCGCCCGTCGCGACGACGAACGCGTCCTCGTTAAGCTCTGCTTTAACCTTTTTGATAATGTTTTCAACCAGCCCCGCAAAGCCGAAAATCAAGCCCGCCTGCATGCACGCTTTGGTATTTTTGGGGATAGCGGTTTTGGGGCGTTCGAGTTCTATCATCGGGAGCTGGGCGGTATGCGAAACGAGCCCTTCGAGCGCGGACTTGATGCCCGGCGCGATTATTACGCCCTGCAAGTCACCCGACTTTCCTATCACGTCGAAAGTGGTCGCCGTGCCGAAGTCTATAACGATAACGGGCGTTTTTTTGCCGTACTTTTTGTAAGCGCAAACCGAGTTTGCTATTATATCCGCGCCGACCTCTTTAGGGTTATCCGCCTTGACGTTAAGCCCCGTTTTAACCCCTGCGCCTATCATTAGCGGGGTTATTTTAAAGAAGTATTCGCACATGTGCGAAATGGTGTAGTTAAGCGACGGAATGACGGAAGATACTATTATCCCCGTAACGTCGCTCACTTTTATGCCCGACGAATTAAGCAAATTCAACAAAGTTGCGCCGTACTCGTCCGCCGTGCGCGTCTGCCGCGACGAAACGCGGTATGAAGCAAGAATATTTTCGCCCGAAAAAACGGCGTATTTAATGTTGGTGTTTCCTATATCTATGCAAAGTAACATAATAATTCCTTTTTAGCGATCGGTGATTAGCGGGTAGTATGGTCTAAGCCGCGACGGAAGCAAGCCCCGCCCTACATTAGATTTTTATCTGTTTATCGCCGTAATAACTCTTTTTATAGACGGCGCAAGCACCATATTTATTGCTAACTCAACGAAAAAATTGTAAGAAACGATACTTATTAGAATGAAAACCAATATGTTTGTAGTTCCCGCCATCGCATATACGGAGTGTGTCATCATTAAACAACCGAGTATAAATATCGCCGTGTTTATTATAGGGACGGCGGCAGCGACGACAAACGTTGCAACAGTTTGATTTTTTTTAGATATGACTTTATACAAAACGCCGCCGACAAACCCTGCCACAGTAGTTTTAATCAGACACGTAAGCAGCGTAACCACCGGGTCGCCTGTCCATATCAGCGTATAAAAATATAACGTGCCGGTAATCACTTGTATCAAAACGATTATACCGCACGCCAATCCGATAACAGCCCCGAATACCGCACCGTAAATCATCCCGCCTAAAACGATAGGAACAAGAGAAAAATTAAGCTGAACCACGCCTATCGGCACAGCTCCGACCACTGCTTGCAGTACCACGACCAACG
>CAKQMM010000054.1 GCA_934254755.1 uncultured Clostridia bacterium | reverse complement strand
GCGCAAAGTCGCCTGCGAAACGGGTTCGCTCAAATCTCCGCCCGGGGGCGAAACCGCGCCTATAGCCGTAACAGACCCCGTAACGTCTTGAGAGCCTAAAACCTTAACTATGCCCGCGCGCTCGTAAAACTCCGCTAAGCGGGATGCAAGGTAAGCGGGGTAGCCTTCGTCGCCGGGCATTTCTTCAAGACGCCCGGACATTTCCCTTAACGCTTCCGCCCAGCGCGACGAACTGTCCGCCATTATCGCTACGTTATAGCCCATATCGCGGAAATATTCGGCAATGGTGATGCCCGTGTATATCGACGCTTCGCGCGCCGCGACCGGCATATCCGAAGTGTTAGCGATAAGCACCGTCCTTTTCATAAGAGGCTCGCCCGTTTTCGGGTCTTTAAGCGCGGGGAATTCGTTTAAAACGTCCGTCATTTCGTTGCCGCGTTCGCCGCAGCCGACGTAAACTATAATTTCCGCGTCCGCCCATTTAGCAAGTTGGTGCTGAACGACGGTTTTGCCCGAACCGAACGGTCCCGGCACCGCCGCACAACCGCCTTTTGCTATCGGGAAGAGGGTGTCTATAACCCTTTGACCCGTAACCATAGGCATTTTGGGGGTGAGTTTGTTTTTATAAGGGCGCGCTTTACGGACGGGCCAACGCTGAAGCATGCAAACTTCCTTTTCGCCCGAGTCCGTCGCTATAACCGCGACCGTTTCTTCTATGGTGAATTCGCCCGAATTTATCTTTTTTATTTCGCCATTAACGCCGTACGGCACCATGATTTTATGCTTGACGGAAGGCGTTTCCTGCACGTAGCCCAAAGCGTCGCCCGCAGTGACTTTATCGCCGACTTTTTTGAGCGGCTTAAAATCCCACTTTTTATCGCGGCTTAAACTTTTGACTTCTATGCCGCGGGTAATTCTGTCGCCGTATTTTTCAACTATTTTTTCAAGCGGGCGTTGTATTCCGTCGTAAATTCCTTCGATAATGCCGGGGGCAAGTTCGACGGACAACGGCATATCGGTAGATATAACTTCGTCGCCGACGCCTAAGCCCGCCGTTTCTTCGTAAACCTGAACGGAAGCCTTGTCGCCGCGTAGTTCTATAATTTCGCCGATAAGTTTTTGCTTGCCGACCCTTACGACGTCGTAAACTTTAGCGTCCGCCATGTTCTCCGCTACGATAAGGGGACCCGAAACTTTTATAATTCTGCCTTGCATTTACTTTTCCTCTTTTCCGCTTTTTTCAAACAATATGTCTATACCGAGCGCCCTTTCCGACCGCTCTTTGAGTTTTTGCGCGCTGTAACCGCTCGAACCGTTTTTGCCGGGGACGGGCAAAACTATCGGGTACGCCGTTTCCGAAAACCTTTTTAAATATCCGTCCATTTCGGCGGTTAAATCGTCGGTTATAAATATGACCGCGTATTTAGCGGCTATTTCTTTCAATTTTTCTTTGGCTTCGGCGGCGGTTTTTACGCCGTAAGCGTCCGCCCCGCCCGCTTTAAACGCCAAAATACTGTCGGCGTTACCGATAATCGCGATTTTACCCACCGTAATTTAACCTGAACCTTTTAATTATTTCGCTCTTTTTCGAGCCGCATTTAAGCCCGACCAAAAGTATGCGCACGTTTTTGATTTCGTTTTCTTTATAGCGGCAGTAAAGGTAAAACAAATCGTAACCGCTTAAAACGTACTTATCCTTTATAAACGCCGAAAGATTGTAACTTTCAATCATTTTTTCAAACTCTATTAAGGGGAGCCCCTCTTTTTTAGCTTTAAGCGCGGGTTTTATAAGGTCGCCCGTTTCGCCCGAAAGCAAGTCTTTATCTATATTATCGCTAGTCAAAGTGACTATTTTATTTAAAGGGATATATCCGCCGCCTATAAAAAACTTTCGGGTTAATTTTTCGCTACCGCTTCTTATAGCGGTCGAAACGTTCAGCCCGTCGATATATTTTTTGACGGAAGTAAGCACCCGTTTATTTTTCTTGGCGAGTTTTAAACTTTCCGCATACTTATATTTTTCGATGACGCGGTCAACTTCCGCGCCGCTTTTCTCTCCGCCGTCAAAAAGTTTTTTTATTTCCGAAAAGGCTTCCTTCATCTCAACGGAAACGTCCGCTTTTTTGCCGTTTACGAGGTTTTCGAGCGTTTCGACGGAATAATATCCCCTTTCGAGCAAAGTGTTTTCGCCGCCCGCGTTAAACAGAATTTTACGGATAAGCGCGTTTAAATTGTGATAGTCGTTTTTAATAAGACTAAGCCGCAAAAACTCCTCGCTCGGCGAATATTCTTTTATGAACGAAAAAAGATTTTTTTCTTCTTCGCGTATTAAGTTTTCGTCGTCGCCGTTTTCCGCACCCTTTCCGAACCCTCTTTCGATAACGAATTTTTTAGCGTCCGCATAGCTTCCGCCTGCGAGCTTATCGAACTCTTTATCGGTTATAAGGAATTTTTCTTTGGAACGGCAAACCGCGCCCGTATATTCTTTACAAACCATATCTAAAACAATTTTTCGGCAATTTCGGCTTCGGTGTTTCTTCTTATATCCGCCTGAAGCGCGCCGAAAGTAAGGTCGGTTATATACCCCGCCCCTTTAAGCTTTACGCCGCCCGTAAATCCGTCCGCCGTTTCGACTTTAAGGTTTAACTTTTTAACCGAGCTAAGCGTTTCGACGTCTTTAACCGTTACCGCACCGATAGCTACGAGAACCGTTTCGCCCGCTTTTGCGTTTTTTGAAATAAGCCCGTCTATTATTTTAAGCGCGTCCGCTTTTTTAAGCGAATTAAGTTTTTCTAACACACGCGCGTAAACGCCGTCCAAAACTTCGCGCTTTGCGCCTAATTTAAGTTTGTTGACGTCAAGGTTTAAAAGGGTTAAGCGGTTTTTGACTATTGCCGCGCCCTCTTTTTCCGCTTCCGCTTTCGCCGCGCGAACAGTTTCGTCGCGATAAGCTTTTGCTTCAACGCTTAACTTTTCGGCGTTTTTATGCGCCTCGACGCTCACCGCGTCGGCATAAGCGTTGGCGTCGGTTAAAATCGCCTTGACGATATTATCGTTACCCGTCATAAGGCTACCTTAAATCGCGCTGAGTAAAATTATCGAGATAACGAAAGCAAGTATCGCGTAGAACTCTATCATCGCGGGGAATAACATAAGTTTACCGCTGATGCTTTCGTTTTTGCCGACCGCCGTTATACCCGCGACCGCGGCTTTACCCTGGAATATCGCCGAGAAAAGACCCATAACCGCTATAACTATGGTCGCGCCGAAAACAGCCCAGCCCTTAGAGGTTGCCATATCTGCCGTGACGCTGCCGCTTGCGATAATACCGATAACGAAGCCGTATAAGCCTTGCGTTGCGGGAAGAAGGGTCATAACGATTACTTTACCGAACTTTTTGCCGTCTTCAGCTAAAACCGCCGAAGACGCGCTGCCCGTCTTGTAAAGACCGATTGCCGAGCCGAGGCCGCATAAAAACACGCAAAGGGCTATACCGATAAATGCTATAAATTGTCCGTTCATTTTTGTTCTCCTTAAAATTAAGTGAAATTGTTTTTTATTTAAACCGTTTCGTTGGAAACGTTTTTAAGATAGGTTATTCTCGTAAAATTCGAGCCGAGCGGCTTAAACAGTTCGCCGTCGCCCTCGTAAAATTTTCCGAAAAATTCGACGTACTGTAAACGCGAGTCGTGTATATACGCGCCTAATACGCCCATGGCAAGGTTGAAAAGGTTGCCTGCAATTATAACGAGCACGCCCGCAATTATTCCGACGACCCCGTGCGGGAAGAGCATTTCTATCGCGATGGTGTTGGTAAATATCGCCGCGATTTGCCCGCCCGACAGCATTAAGCCGTAAATACGCGCGTAACTTAAAATGTCGCTCGCTAAGTTTATGAGCCCGTACACGCTGCCGAAAGAGGCGGTGAGTTTTCCGAAGCCTTTCGCGTGCCGCCCCGAAAAGACGACTGCAAGTAGGAGCGACGCGAGCATTGCAATCAAGCAAATTATCGTTAGCTTATCTTTAAACTCGCCCGTTAAAACTTCGCGCCCCATAACGCTTACCGCGGTAAGAGCTAAGCCCGAGCCGCAAATAAGGAACGCCGCCCAGCAAAAACCTTGCGTTATTCCGTCAAAATAATTGCCGTTTTTAAACTCCGATATCCCTTTTAATATATAGCCTGCCGCAAGGTGAAGCGCGCCGAAGAGCATGCTCCATAAGAGCATCGTCGGAACGGATATCCCCGCCACCGACGAGAAGGAATTTATCGCGTCGATATGCGTAGAGTAAAACGCCGCGTAGGCGTTATCCGCGCCCAATTTTAAAGCGCATATTCTGTGAATCACCTGTATGCCTAAGAAGCTATCGAACAGTATGCCGAACGGAAGCGCGAACAAGCCGCCGTAACTCAACACTTTTACAAGCCGTTTTACGCCGCCGTCACCTTTAACGCGTTTTGCAAACAACATTCCGCCGATAAACAATAATAGCCCGTAGCCGAAGTCCGCCGTAATCGCGCCCATAAACAAGCTGAAAAAGAAGCCCATGACCGCGTTCGGGTCGAGCGCTCCGTATTTCGGCACGGAATACATATTGGTAACGAACTCGAAGTTCTGAACCGCTTTTTTATTTTCTAAGTAAGTGGGCGGCAGGTCGCTTTCGGTAACGTCGATAAACTCCGCTTCGTAAGCGTCCGTCACCGCCGCGACGGCTTTTAGCGCCGCCTTTTGTTTAGATACGGGAACGAAAGCTTCGAGGGTGAAAGTTTTATCGGTAGACAAAAACTTTCCGTCTGCCTCGCGCTTTTCCTTTTCAAAATCGTATCTTTCGAGAAGAATTTTAAAATCTTCAGAATATTTTGATAGTTTTGCTATTTCTCCGACTTTTACGCCGATGAGCCTTGCGATATCGGTAAGCCTAGCCGATAATTTTTCGGTCTTTTGTTCTGCCGTAACGCTATCCGTAAACGGGCACTTGTTAAACCCCGCTTCCGCTAAAAACGCCGCGGCGGCGTCCGCTTCCTTTATATAACTTATAGCGCATATAACGGGGGTTTTGCCGACCGACAAAACCATAAGTTCGCTTGCGCCGAGCGCGGAAAAGCTCGCTTTTAACTTGTCGAGCGACTTGTCGCTTACAAGCCCGAGTTTAACGACCGTTTTTTCGGTGTCTTTGAACTTTGAAAATTCGTCTTTTAACCCTAAGTAGGGCTCGTACGCGGCAATTTCTTGTTTAACCGCTTGTTCTTCCGCCTTATAATCGTTTACTTCGTCGTTTTTGCGGATAATTTCGTTTGCGACGCGGATAAGTTCGCTTTCTTTGGATAAAACGTTTTCAAAAGCGTCCGCCGTGACGCAAAACCCGTCTTTTACTAAGCCTTTGAAGGCTTCTTTATCGTCGCTTTTTTCGGCGAACGATTCGATTATCGTAAGAGCGTTTTCTATCGCGGCGCGCCGCGTTTCGTCCGCGCTTTCAACTTCGGCTCTTTTTAGGTCAACGCTTAAAGTCGGCTCTTTAATCTCTACGGCAAAAGACTTTTGCAGAGAGTTCAAAATCGCGTCCTTTTCGTCGGTTAACCCTATAAGGCGAAGTTTGGACATTTTAGCAACTGCCATCAAGCACCCCCGCGACAAGTTCGTCCGCTAACTTTTCGGCAAGCTCTTCCTTGCTCTTTTTATAGTCGGAAAGTTCTTTTTCTACCTTTTTTATCCCGTCGTTATATCTGTCGCTTGCGTCGCGGTTCGCGCTGCCAAGAATTTGCGCGCGCAAAACCTTCGCTTCAGCGTCGGCGGCGGTTTTAGCGCTTATTGCGTCCGCTTCCGCCCTCGCCGCGATTTTCTGAGCGTTTTCTTCCGCGGTCGATTTAATTTTTGCCGCTTGCGCTTCCGCGTCAAGCACGTTTTGTATAACGAGTTCTATCATAATATTTCCTTTACTGCGAATTTATCCGCCTATCGTAACGATTTTAGCCTTCTATAACGGCTTTGATTCTTCTTACGCCCGAAGAACTTGCTTCTTCTTTGATTATTTTGAACGATTTAAGTTCGCCCGTGGTTTTAGCGTGCGGTCCGCCGCAAATTTCTTTACTGTACTTTCCGATAGTGTAAACTTTAACCTTTTCGCCGTACTTATCGCTGAATATGCCGACCGCGCCCGCCTTTTTGGCTTCTTCGACCGTCGTTTCTTCCATAGTTACGGGTACGTTTTCTTTAATTGCGTCGTTCACCCAAGCTTCGACCGCTTTTAATTCGTCGGCGGTGAGTTTGCGGGGGAAGTTAAAGTCAAACCTTAACCTTTCGACCGTTATGTTCGACCCGCGCTGGTTAATACCGTCGTCGTGAAGCACGCTTTTAAGCGCGGCGTTTAATAAGTGGGTTGCGGTGTGTAAACGCGCCGTCGTTTCGTTTTGTTCGGCTAAGCCGCCTTTAAACTTCTGCTCGCTGCCTGCGTGCGACTCCGACTGATGTTTTTTATACGCTTCTTCGTACCCCTCTTTATCAAGAATAAAGCCGCGCTCTTTAGCGAGTTCTTCCGTCATTTCGATGGGGAAGCCGAAAGTATCGAACAGTCTGAACGCCGTTTTGCCGGGGAACACGTTGCCCTGAATATGCGTAATTACTTTATTGAACTCTTTAAGACCGCCCTCGAGCGTTTTGGAGAATTTTTCTTCTTCCATAGTGAGTTCGGATAAAACTTTCTGTTCGTTTTCTTTAAGTTCGGGGTAAACGTCCTTGTATTTTTCAACGAACACGGTGGCAAGCTTTTTAAGGCCGCCCTCCGGAAGATTGAGCTTTCTGCCGAACCTGACCGCACGGCGGATAAGTCGCCTTAAAACGTAGCCCTGATCGGTGTTGGACGGAACGATTCCTTTTGTATCGCCAAGGAGGAACGTAGCCGTTCTCGTATGGTCAAGAACTATTCTGTATGCTTTGGTCGTTTCCTCGTCGTCAAGGTAGTGCTTGCCGGTAAGCTCGTCGAGAAGGGCAATCGCATCCTTGAAAAGGTCGGTATCGTAAACGGTTTTTGCACCCGTCATTATGCAAAGCGTTCTTTCAAGCCCCATGCCCGTGTCTACGTTTTTCTGCTTTAAAGGCTCGTAACCGCCCTGTTCGTTTTTGTTGTACTGCATGAA
>CAKQMM010000053.1 GCA_934254755.1 uncultured Clostridia bacterium | reverse complement strand
GGTATAAGCGGAAACTTGTCTGTGGTGAATATTGTTTTGAAGGAAAAGCGAAACCTGTTCGCCGCCGAAATATTTACCTATGCCCCACGTGTCGGCAATACATCTTAAACCGACTTTATGAGCGGTTTTTATAATGTTGTTGATGTTGGGGAACCAGAAGTCCATATCGAACTCGGTTATCGCTAAAATAACGGTGTCGCAACCGTGCTGTTTCATCTCGATGAAGTCTTTTTCTGCATGTTCTACGTAGTTAAAACCGTAGTAACTGACGGAAGTGTGTTGTATCATTATAACTCTCCAAAAATTTTTTGCGTCGGCGTAGGTGCCAAAGCTCGTATCACGCGCAAGCGACAACCCGCTTGAGCCACGTATATATTATAACAAAAATAATATATTTTGCAATGCGAATTTAAAAATAAAGGCCTGCTATGTTATACTTTTTGCGCCTTTTGTTTTATTTTATCACTTGTTTTTTGTTTTGTAAAGTAAATAGCAATCAAAAAGGCGAAACCAACTCGTTTCGCCTTGAATTTTATTAAACTTTTTGTTTTAAATTTACTCGTTTCCCTACACGCTATTCTTTTGACGAGATAGCAAAAGACATAATTCTTACGAACGAGTAAAGCGCAGTGAACAGCGCGAAAGCCGTGTATATAAATTTGAAAAACGTAGAGGAAACTTTTAATTCGGTAAGCGAATATAAAAATGCAAGAAACAGCAAAAACGGGATAAACGCAAGCCTTTTTAATTTCATCTGTTTGTTGTTGACGGCAAACTGGAATATAAACGCGGATATATCCACGGTCAGCGTAAACATAAGGGGGCGGAAAACCGAAATTTCAAACAAATTAAGGGTCAACGCGTAAACGCTGGCGGAGGCGTACTGCGCCTCGTTAATAATCGCGCCGTAAGACCTGATAGCCGCTTCCGAATATAAGTTGACGTTTATAAACATCGAATTAAAACCTTCGGTTATGCACCTCGCAATCGAAAAGCCGCCCGCGGCGCACGCCGCCGAAAGCATGACGGTTATATACGGGCAGTTTTTAATCTGCCCCGATATTGATAGAGAAACGGCAAGCACGGCGGCGATTTCAACGACGCATCTTATCGCGGTGAACGCAACCGAAAATTTATCTCCGCCCGCCGAAACGGCTCTGAACAGCCCGTTTATTATTATGTAGCACGCCGCGCCGTAAACGATGAGTTTTAATACCGAATAAAAATCAAACGTTTCGATTTTGTTGTAAAGTTTAAGCGTATACGTGAACGTTATCGGAATAACAAGAGCCGACTCTGCTATAACGACCGGCGCAAACATCAAAGAACCGCGCACAGCCATAACCGTGGCGGTTATTATAAGCATAACCGCAAGTATTAAAAAGGCGGTAAAACCCTTTTTCGTATTGTTTTTTAAATATGCGGAATCTTCAACGCGCATCGCTCCGAAAGCAACGCCCGTTTCGCCCTTTACGACCGTGCCGTTTTTTGCGTATTTATATTCGGAAGCGGCGTTTTCGTCGGTTACGCCGCGCTTTTGGCGTTGCGTATTCAAATTTTGAGCGGCGGCATAGTCGCGGGTATAGTCGCGCACGTATTCGCGCGTATAAACCGGCTTGCCGTCCGCATTTACGTCGGGTGAAAATTCGCTTACCGATATAGTTTCGTCTTTTGCGTCGTAATTAGCGACGCGTAAATCGTCATTCATCGTCTTCCCCCTGCGGCTTGTCGGCAACGATAAATTTAACAAAGAAGTTACTACCCTCGTCTTTTCTGCTAATAACGCCGAATTCAAGCCCGTGCGCTTCGAGCGCGGCTTTTACTATGCTGAGCCCCAGCCCCGTTCCTTTGACGGTTCTGGTATGCGTTTCGCTGTAACGCAAATATCTATCCCATATTCCGTCGATTTTATCTTTGCCGATGCCGCTGCCGGTATCGATAATTTCAAGAGTCGCGATATTGCCGTCAACGGTTAAGTACACGTTTACCGTTTTATCTTCGCCCGTGTAGTTTATAGAGTTGCCCACGAGGTTATATACGACGGACTCTATCTTGCTTTCGTCCGCTTCGGTGTATACGTCTGGCGCTAATTCGCAGTTGATTTTATACCCTTTGCCCTCTAAAGCGGCTTCAAACCGATAAAGCACCGTTTCGATAACTTCCGTTAAATTAAAGACTTTTTTAACGGGTAAATCGACGCTCGACTGCATTTTGCTGAGTTTTAAAATATCGTTCACGAGCGAGGTAAGCCTGTCCGACTCGCTTATGATTACGTTAGTGTGCTTGGTGCGTTTTTCTTTATCGTCGCCCGATATATCGCGTATCATTTCGGCGTAGGCTTTAATCATCGTAAGCGGGGTTTTTAAGTCGTGCGATACGTTCGCGAGAAGGTCGCGCCGAAGCTTTTCGCTCTTGTTAATTTCGCTTTTGGCGTAGTTAAGCGCGCCCGCAAGTTCGTCCGTTTCCTTATAACCGCCGCCATCGAAGTCCACCGTATCGTCGCCGCCCGCCCACGACTCGGCAACTTTACTCATTTTATCTATCGGCTCGCTCAATTTTTTGGAAATTATAAACGACGCGAAAAACGCCACTATAAACACTATAAACGCCGATAAAAGCATCTGACTTTTAAGCATTTTTTGCGTAGCCGTCAGAACGGTTAAATCGGACAAAAGTATTAAATACGCGTTATCGTTCAAAATGCGCGCGTAATATAAATATTTTTTGTCCGCCGTAGACGACAAAACGTACGGTTCGTTTTCGCCGGCGGACGCGTTTGCCGCGTTTATAATCGCAACAAAGGTATTGTAATCGCCGTCTTCCTGAGTCATAACTTCGCTGTCGGTCGGCGTAGTGGACGGAAGAATATCTTCGGGGTCGATAACCGTCACCTCTCCGTCAGAAAGATAGACGACGTAAACGTCTATCCCCGCGGCGCGAATGGAAGCCATATATCCGCTGTCGGGCGCGCCGTCGATATCCCCTTCCGCATATAACGTTTCGCCGTAGTCGCGCATGAGCGCGCGCTTGTTTCCGACGTAATTATACTCGAAAAACAACGATTGCAAAAGCCATATTAAAATTATAAACGCAGCCGTCGCAAGAATAAAGTATATGAAAATTTTATTCCTTAAACTCGCGTTTTTTTTGTTTTTTAGTTTTTCCATTTTTCCCTTTTAATTAAATACCGGCACCCGTTTTTTACAATAAAAAGGGCGCAAAAGCCCCATGATGACTTTTCGCCCGTCTTTTGTTATTCCTGAACTTCAAATTTGTAGCCGACGCCTCTTACCGTAACCACGAATTTTCTGTATTTTTTAAGGTTGCCCCTTAACATTTTAACGTGAGTGTCGACGGTTCTGTCGTCGCCGTAATAATCGTAACCCCAAACCTCGCGCAATAACTTTTCACGCGAGAGCGCGACGCCTTTATTCTTGACCATGTAGAATAAAAGTTCGTATTCTTTCGGGGTGAGGGTCGCCTTTTCGCCGTCAACGAAAACGTTTCTGCCCTGAAAGTCTATTTCTAAGCCCTCGAAGCAAACCCTGTCGTACTCCGTCACGCCTTTTATGCGCTTTAACACGGCGTTTACGCGCGCCATAACTTCCTTGGGCGAAAACGGCTTGACGACGTAATCGTCCGCGCCGAGTTCAAAACCGAAAAGTTTGTCGTACTCTTCCGTGCGCGCCGAAAGCATAATTACCGGAATGTTTTTATATTTGCGAATTTCTTTCACCGCCGAAAACCCGTCGAGTTTGGGCATCATAACGTCCATAATAATAAGGTCGTAATCGTTTTCGCGGCATTTTTTAACCGCTTCCATTCCGTCGGCGGCTTCATCGGTCGCGTAACCGTCGAAATCAGCGTAGACTTTAAGAACTTCTCTTATCTTTTCTTCATCGTCAACGATAAGTATTTTCTGCATAATTACTCCTTATTGGTTTATTTTTGCGCTTAAACGCAAAACAATCGCCTTAAAATCGATGTTTTAGTGTCTAAATATAGTATAGAGCCGCAATTTGGTGTCTAAATATATTTTGTACGAGTATATTTTAAAGTTTCAATATTATAATACCGCTATAACTTTGTGAAATTTGAATGAAAAATACCTTGTCAAGCGCGGCTTTTTATACGCGGACGAACAATGCTCGCCCCTATTATTCGCTACACAATCGGGTCGTCGTGGCGTTACCGCTACGAAACACTAAATTATCTTTTCAACTATTTTTACTTCGCCGCCGTCCGTAACCTTTTCGATTAAGTAGGCTTTGCCGCCCGAAGTTAAAGACTTTATGAGTTTGCCGTCTACAAATTCAAGCGCGGCGTCGTCTTCGATTCCGTAAGCGGAAGTAAAGCCGCTGTTTTTAAAAACCTCTAAAAAATCATCGCGCCTCTTATTATAGTGAGGACAGCAAAGCCCCTTTATAACGCCTAAGCCTTTGTTCAGCGAATAAGCGTTGCCCGTGCCGCGTATAATTTCGGTGTCGGTATACATATCTTCAAACCAGCAAATGGCGCCTGCCGACCTGCCGATTATCGTTACGCCCCGCTCACCCGCCGCGGTTATGCGGCTAAGTAGCCCCGTTTTCTTCCACTCGTCAAGCATAAAAAGGGTATCGCCCCCGCCGATATAGATAAGGTCAGATTTTAAAAACTTTTCGTCAAGCTTATCTTCGGGCGTTTTAACGTAAACGGTAAGCGCGCAGTCCGCTTTTATGTCGAAAACGGAAGTGTAGGTTTTTCTAAAAGTATTAAAGGCAGGCATAAAATCGTGCGACGCGGTGCCTACGTATAGCCCGTAAGCGCGAACTTCGCCCGCGTGGGTTTTTGCTAAATTAGCCGCATATTCGTCGATTTTAAGCGTAGTTTTTTGGCGCATATCGCCGCCGCCGAGCGCAATAATTCTGAACACGGTTAAATTATACCACGCCTTTAAAAATTTTGCAATTATAAGCACAAATTATAAGCAGAAATAATATTGGGTATAACAAAAAAATTATTGCAATTTGAAAAAAAATAATATATACTTATAAAAAATAAATATATGAGGTATTTTAGGTAATTTTATGAAACTTGAAAACAAATATCTTTTAAACGTTTTAAAAAACGTTAAAAAAAGGAACCCTAACGAACCCGAATTCATTCAGGCGGTAACCGAAGTGTTTATAACCCTTCAGCCCGTTATCGAAAAACGCCCCGACCTTGTTAAGGCAGGCGTTATAGAAAGGCTTGTAGAACCCGAAAGAATGATTATGTTCCGCGTACCCTGGACGGACGATAAAGGTAACGTCCGCGTAAACCGCGGATATCGCGTTCAATTCAACAGCGCGATAGGCCCTTATAAGGGCGGGCTTCGTTTCCACCCCTCGGTAAACCTTTCCATCATCAAATTCTTAGGCTTCGAGCAGACCTTTAAAAACAGCCTCACTACCCTCCCCATGGGCGGCGGCAAGGGCGGCAGCGACTTTGACCCGAAAGGCAAGTCCGACGCGGAAGTTATGCGTTTTTGCCAAAGCTTTATGACCGAACTTTATCGCCACATCGGCCCCGATAGAGACGTACCCGCGGGCGATATAGGCGTCGGCGGCAGAGAAATCGGCTTCTTGTTCGGACAATATAAACGCCTTCAGAACGAATATTCGGGCGTGCTTACCGGCAAAGGCTTGACCTACGGCGGCTCTCTTGCGCGCACGCAGGCTACGGGCTACGGGCTCTGCTACTTTACCGACGAAATGCTTAAAGCGCACGGCAAGTCCTTTAAGGGTCAGACCGTGGTCGTTTCCGGCAGCGGCAACGTCGCTATCTACGCGGTTGAAAAGGCTACCGAACTCGGCGCAAAAGTAGTTGCGATGAGCGACAGCAACGGTTATATTTACGATAAAGACGGTATCGACCTCGATATCGTTAAACAACTTAAAGAAGTTGAAAGAAAGCGCATTAAAGAGTACGTTACCCTTAAACCGGGCGCGGAATATCACGAAGGCCCGCACGGCATCTGGACGATTAAGTGCGATATCGCCCTCCCCTGCGCCACTCAGAACGAAGTCAACGGCGAAGACGCTAAAAAGTTGGCGGCAAACGGTTGCTTCTGCGTATCCGAAGGCGCGAACATGCCCTCCACCCCCGAAGCGATCGACGTTTACTTTGAAAACAACATGCTTTACGGCCCCGCAAAAGCAAGCAATGCCGGCGGCGTTGCGACCAGCGGCTTAGAAATGACCCAGAACAGCATGCGCCTTAGCTGGACGTTTGAAGAAGTTGACGAAAAACTTCACGGAATAATGGTAAGCATCTTCAAAGCGGTTGAAGCCGCCGCGAAAGAATACGGTATGGAAGGCAACTATATGGCGGGCGCGAACATAGCGGGCTTTATTAAAGTTGCGGAATCTATGAAAGCGCAAGGCAACGTTTAATACACTCAACCGCATATAAATAAAAGCAAAACGACCCCTTGATTTCGGGGTCGTTTTTTGTTTGCGGCGGACGGTTTTATCTCGCTCAAAAAATATTTAAACTTTTTTTAAAATATCGTTGACAGCAAATATTTTAGGTTGTAGAATACAACTACGAAAATAAAGGAAGCATTTTTATGCCGCTCTTTAAAACCGCTTTTTCCGCCGCAGCGAAGAAGCGAGCGAACAATAGAATATTCAGAATTACCCCACCGTGATTTAAAGCGATTTTAAACTTTAATGCGGCGATTTTTTTTGCGAAAAAATACATCTCTTTCAAACAGAAAATATAATGGTTTATTATGAATAAGTTAAGCGAAAAGCAGATTAAAAAGACCGAAAAGCGTCTTGAAGATATAAACAAAATTCCCGATTACGACGAGGTTTTCAGGGATACGAAGCGCAGCAAAAACCAGGACAATAAAATAGTCACGGCAATATTTAAAAAACAGTGGTTTAAAATAATATTGTCGGTTATTTTGTTCGTTATAAAAGCCTGCCCCATTTTAATTATCCCGATAATAACTTCTTCGGTTATAGACGAAGTTACGAAAGGCAGCGGCGCAAACGTAAAGCAAATTTTAATATACGCGCTGATAATCGCGGTGTGTCTGATTCAAAACATCCCCACCCACATGCTTTATGCCCGCATAACCGATAATATTTTGCGAAGAACCGGCGCGGGGCTTAAAGCTACTGTCATAA